>CAIYUD010000109.1 GCA_903929325.1 uncultured Opitutia bacterium
GCCAAGACGAGATAAGGGTCGCCTCCCAATAACAAACTATCGACCACGGGAGAGAGCGCGCCGGGTTGCTCGGGCGTAAAGTAATCGGATACGAGCCAATCGAGAACTGCCTTTAACTCTTCGTCGGCAGCAGCCACGGCTGCAGGATCGTAACCGTTGTTACGCAGTGTCGCCACTTCATCGACGTTTAGGCCGAAGATGAAAATGTTATCCTTACCGACTTCTTCCAATATCTCGACGTTGGCACCATCGAGCGTGCCAATCGTCAACGCCCCATTGAGAGCGAGCTTCATATTGCCAGTGCCTGAAGCTTCTTTACCGGCAGTTGAAATTTGCTCGGAAAGATCTGCAGCCGGAATGATTTGTTCGGCGAGGGAGACGCGGTAGTCCGGTAAGAAGATAACTTTAATTTTACCGCGCACGCGGACGTCGTGATTAACGGCCGATGCCACACGGTTAATCGCATGGATGATGTGCTTGGCCATGGTGTAGCCAGGGGCTGCCTTCGCACCGAAGATAAAGGTGCGCGGGGTGATATCTAACTTCGGGTCATTCAGCATCCGACGGTACAATGTCAGGATGTGCAGGAGATTGAGGTGCTGTCGCTTGTACTCATGCAAACGCTTAATTTGGACGTCAAAGAGCGAGTCAGGGTTTACGGTGATCTGACAGGTGTGCTGAATGACCTCTGCTAAACGAACTTTGTTGTCGCGCTTAACGGCCAGGAAGCGGTCTTGGAAAGACCGGTCATTGGCAACGGCTTCAAGGGCGCGGAGTTTCGAGAGATCACCCTCCCAGACAGGGCCGACAACTTCGTCGCACAACGACGAGAGACCAGGGTTACAGGCACGTAGCCAGCGACGCGGCGTGATGCCATTCGTCATATTCACAATCTTCCCGGGCGTGAGTTCATCAAAGCCCTTGAGCAAGTGTGCTTTCAGAAGACGGGTGTGAAGCTCGGCAACGCCATTGACCTTGGTAGAACCCACAATGGCTAAATGTGCCATACGTACGTGGCGGACAGGCCCTTCGCCAATCAGTGAGAGTTCGGCCTTACGTGCATCGTCGCCAGGCCAGCGCGCCTCGACTTCTTCCAAGAAGCGTTGGTTGATTTCGTAGATAATCTGCAAGTGACGAGGGAGCACCCGACCGAGCAATTCAACACTCCATGTCTCCAGTGCTTCGGGAAGCAGGGTATGGTTGGTATAGTTAAAGATACGCGTGGTCAGGGCCCAAGCATCATCCCACGGCAAACGTTCACGGTCGACGAGCAGGCGCATCAACTCAGCGACAGCAATCGATGGATGGGTATCGTTGAGTTGGATAACAACTTTGTCCGCGAGGTTGGCCCAACCGTCATTCCGGCGACGGTGGCGGCGCAAGATGTCCTGCAATGAACACGAAACGAAGAAGATCTGTTGGACTAAGCGTAGTTCTTTACCGGCTTCTTTACTGTCATTGGGATACAGTACTTTCGAAACAGTTTCGCCACTGATACGCGAACGTACGGCTTCGACATAGTCGCCTTGGTCAAATGCACGGAAATCAAACTCGGTGGTAGCTTTGGATTCCCACAGGCGCAGGAAGTTCACGGTGGAACCATGCAGCCCGACAATGGGGATGTCCCAGGGGATGCCGATGAGGTCCTGGGTGCCGACGAGCTGAGGCGAGAAGTTGCCGCGGTCATCGATACCCATTTCAATGCTGCCATAAAGAGGCACTCGCACCTGGTATTCCGGACGACGGATTTTCCAGGGCGTGCCGCGTGCTAACCAGTTATCGGCTTCTTCGACTTGGCGACCGTTGACGAACGTCTGCCGGAAAAGACCAAATTCGTAATGGATCCCGTAACCGATGGCAGGGATATCCATCGTTGCGAGTGAATCTAAGAAGCAGGCCGCAAGTCGACCAAGGCCTCCGTTACCCAAACCCATGTCATTCTCTTCTTCAATGACGTCATCGAGTTCTTTGCCTAAACCACTGAGAGCTTCGCGCGCAATTTCGAGTTGTCCAAGATTACAGAGATTGTTGCGCAACAGTCGGCCCATTAAGTATTCGAGCGACAAATAATAGACGCGACGGGAGTTGGCACTCGCATGGGCGCCTTGGGTATGGAGGAAGCGCTCAAGTACACGGTCGCGCAGGGTGAAGCATGTCGCCAACCACCAATCCATACGGATGGCTGTGGTCGTATCACGGGCGAGCGTGAAGGTAAGGTGGCGCAGAATATCGGCACGGAACGAGGCAACGGTGTCCTTCTCTTTGGGTGCGACAGCGAAGTCCAAGACCTTCTTTGCCTTCACAGGCTTAGCACCCTTTTTTGCCTTCGTGGAGGCGGTGGGCTTCTTCGCTGCTTTTGCCATAATCGAGCATCATTTTGCCCTTTTCGAAAAGGTGCAAGCGAGCCAAATCCGCTTCTCCAAAAAAACTGTTACATTATCGACTCTCTTGCCTGCTTTCGTCCGCTAATTGCTTAATCGCACGCAAATCGAGCTTACCCGTGCCCAAGACGGGAATACGTTCAACTTTACAGAAAGACTTGGGAATCCAGAGATTCGGCAAGCCTTCTGCAGCCAATTGTTCCCGGATCCGATTAACGTCTAAATCTACCGCATGCAAAACCACGAGTTGTTCACCTTTGGCAACATCGGCGCATGCGGAAACAGCAATCGATATTTCCGCGCCTCCCGCTAATCCAGCGACTCGGATGATGGCATCTTCGACCGTACCATGCGGGACCATTTCACCACCGATTTTCGAGAAGCGTGAAAGCCTTCCACTTAAATGCAAAAAGCCATGTTCATCAACCCGTGCCAAATCACCGGTGCGATACCAGCCATCCCGAAGTGCTTCTGCGGTCTTGGCAGCATCACCGAGATACCCTTTAAAGAGATTGGCGCCGCGAACTTCGAGTAAACCGATATCGCCGAGTGGCATGACCTCTAAAGTTTCGGGATGAAGGATACGAACAGCGAGACCGACCACGGGACGTCCGACTGACCCAACAGTATTACCCTTCCACATCCCACCCGGTGCGAGAGCGTCAATAATGTCAGGGACATTCACGGCGAGCACGGGACTAGCCTCGGTCGCGCCATAGCCTTCAATCAGCGCCGTGCCGAGGTCGTTGATAAATGCTTCCGTGAGATCAGCGGGGACTTTCTCCGCGCCAGCCACTGCCCATTCTAAAGTCGCCAAGTCCTCGCGCGTCGCACGCTTCAGCCAAGGCCGCAGAAAGGTCGGTGTACCCAAGGTAATCGTCACACGCTCTTCGCGAACGGCTGCAATATTCGCAACCGCATCAATTGGCGACGGCAGGCAAACCAAGGTGATGTTGCGCGATAGGCCGTACCAAACGCCGACCGTGAAACCGAAGGAGTGAAAGACGGGTAAACTTGAAAGTAGACGTGCATGACGTGGAACGATGCCGGCTTCGTCGATCTGTATCAGATTCGCTAAGATATTCGTGTGCGTGAGCGGAACGCCTTTCGGCATGCCCGAACTTCCACTCGTAAAGAGCAAGGCAGCCTCCGCTTCTCCGCCTTTATCGGGTAAGCCGAGCACCCCTGGTAACATCGAAACAGGTGTGATGCGAATGAGCGCCACCATCAGTACGATTTTCCAGCGAGGAATCTCACGAATTGCCTCAGCGATATCGATAAGCTGATTGCTCCAAGGGAAATCCGGAAAGCGTGCGTGTAGTTTTTCGCGGAAAGCACTGGCAGTAATCGTGGCAGCACATTCCGCACGACTCAGACAGGACTCAACTTGGGCACGCCCCAGAGTGAAGTTAAGATTCACGACAACCTTATCGGCAATGACGCACGCTAAATTTGCCAGCGCTGCACCCGCACCGGGTGGGAGTACGATGGCCACGCGACGGGTGGCGACCTCGCGACGTATGCGTTGCGCAAGTAAATAGGCGATGGCTAAGGAGACAGCACCTGAGAGGGCCTTGCGTTCACCGGTTCGGTCAATGATGGCAGGGCTGCCACCTTTGCGTGCCAGACCTTTTGCCACGACCGAGGCCAGATGCTCTTGCAGTGCGGGACGACCGGCAAAGGCGTCGGCCGAAAGTTCGAGCAGCCGCTGGCGGGTTTCATCTGACTTTTCGGCTGGATAGGCTGGACCAAAGACAACCCGCACCGAGCGCCGAAAACTCGTTGGGAATTTCCAAAAGAATCGGCCGCCACTAAAACTAAAAATCGAGCCCCACTTACCGTCGATCCAGAGCGGGGCAATGGGGCAACCCGCACGTCGTGCAATCAATTCAAACCCACGACGTATCTCCATGAAGTGACCGTTGCGCGTCACATGACCTTCGGGGAAAATACAGACGACTTCGCCACGCTTCAAAGCTTCTGAAGCTTTTGCGATGGCGTCTTTGGCTTTCGATTCGTCGACCGGTATCGTGCCCATCAAACGCATAATCCTGCGCATGATGGGTACGCGCTCAAAACCCTCCCATGAAAGGAAGCGAACAGGGCGCGACGAAAATGTCCCCACGAGAACGGGGTCGAGGTAAGAAACGTGATTACAGACAATCAGCACGCCACCCGTCGCTGGGAGATGGCTCACGCCTTGAACATGTGCACGGTAAAAGCAGCGAACACCGAGCAGGCAAAATGTCTGCACGGCGCAATAAAACCATCCCGTCTCAGGACGCCGACGTATCATCCGCCAGACATAGACGACTAAAAAAACGACGAAGAAGACGGTGGCAGCTGCCGCCACGAGCATGAGCAAAATGAGTCCTAAATAGACGATTCCAAAGGCAGGTGACACGATGACCAGAAACCTCTCACAGCCTGCCACCAAGGGCAACCCCTCTCTTACGAAGCGCATTCCCCAACCCTATCGCCTTTTCCCCTTTCCCTCCCCCGCATCTCCCCCCTATTCCTTAGGCTACGCTTTAGTCCTTAGGCTTTAGCCTACCGTCACTTTCGAACCAATGACCTCAGCCCAGATTCGCCAGTCGTACCTCGATTTCTTCCGCTCGAAGCAACACAGCATCGTGGCGTCGTCGAGCCTGATGCCTGACTCCCCTAACCTGCTTTTCACCAATGCAGGGATGAATCAATTTGTTCCTATCTTCCTCGGACAAACCAAGTGCCCTTACACACCAGGTCGCGCTGCCGATACACAGAAATGTATCCGTGCCGGCGGAAAGCATAACGATCTCGAAGACGTCGGCCTCGACACTTATCACCATACCTTCTTTGAGATGCTCGGGAATTGGTCGTTTGGTGATTACTTTAAACAGGAAGCGATCGACTACGCTTGGGAACTTATCACCCAAGTCTGGAAATTCCCTCCCAGCCGTCTGTACGCGACAGTCTATTCACCGGATAAATCCAAAGGCGACCCTGCGGACTTTGACCAAGAAGCTTGGGATGCTTGGGCGGTAAAGTTTCGCGCAGTGGGTCTCGATCCCGCTGTCCACATTGTTAACGGTAATAAAAAGGATAACTTCTGGATGATGGGCGAAACGGGTCCATGTGGACCTTGCACCGAGTTACACGTCGACCTCACACCCAACGGCGACACCCAAGGCAAACTCGTGAATGGCAGCGACGCCCGCTGTATGGAAATTTGGAATCTCGTCTTCATCCAATTCAACGCGAACCCCGACGGCACTTTCTCGCCACTGCC
>CAIYUD010000110.1 GCA_903929325.1 uncultured Opitutia bacterium
CTATCGAGAACGTCCTCGGCCTGAACCATGTGCAGGTCTGCTTTACCGCCGTTAAAGAGGCGCTCAAAGGTGAAAGCGAAATTCTTGCGAACCTGTTCAAAGGTATCCGTAAAGAGCTTCAAGGAAGTCTCGTTGATTTCATCAATCGCCTTGATGAGCTCTTCCTTAGACTTCCAGAGGTCATCGCTTTGGGTCTTCAAGAAGTCATGGCGCTGACGGAGCGATGCATACTCTTCGACAGCCACAAGGTTGACTGCTCCCATACCGGATAAGCGCTCTCGGAGGGCCGCAATTTCACGCACCAAGGGAGGCCAGTCGGTATTATCTAAAGCTGCTAAATCTTTTTCGGTTGGATCGCCACGGACCGCACGGGGCAAGCTAGTTGTCTCCGCCTCGGATCCTTCTTCTTCATCCTCAAGCTCACCCAAGCCGGCTGAAGGCTCAAAGGGTTCATCCGCTAACCAGAGTTGCTGGCGCCAATCCACAGACGAAATATCGAGCTGATGCTCCGCCATAACCTTTTCGGAAATAAATCCACACTGCGAAGACTCTTCAGCGAGTGAAACCTCGAGAACACGCAAGCGGCTTTCAGCATCGCGACGAGCGTCCCGGCCAGAAGTAAGCTCGCGCTCATCTGTTTCGAGCGAAGCCTCACGAGCGGCTTGAGCGGCACGGTCTGTTTCAAGAATCGCAGTCGCATCGTTGATCCGAGTTGTTAACTCAACCGCACCGACGCGTGAAATTTCAGCCGTTGCGCGCAACGAAGATACTTGGCCATCCGATTGCGCAGCTTCACGCAGACGGGCTTCGCGGCGAAGACGGGTTTCTTCGCGGCGCTGCTCTAGCTCGCTGACGGCACGGCCGGCGAGTTCAAGGAGCTGGCGACGCTCCGCTAAACTTAAGCGGACTTCACCTAAAGACTGACGCAAAGCTTCAGCCGCTGCACGGGCAGACTCCAATGTGCGGTCGCCTTCGGTAATACGTGTTCGGAAACTTTCAATTTCCTGCTCCTTGCCAGAAAGTGAGCCTTTGGCGAAATTGAGACGTTCGGAAGCTTCGTCCTGGGCCGCTTCGAGTTCAGTGAGTTGCTGCTGTTCGCGAGTAATGCGTTCATCGGCAGAAACAAGGGCTGCACGGGCTGCACGCTCATCCGCCTGAGCTACAGAATGCTCTTGAGCCGCATTTTCAAAAGATTGGCGACGGGCCGTACGCTCAGCCTCATTTCCTTCAAGTGCAGTCTGTAAAGCCATCGCCCGCTCATTGAGAACGGTCAGGTGATCATTCTCTTCGGTTAACCGCGCGCGGGTTTCGCGAATTTCAGCATCACGGGAGAAAACACCACGCCCCGTTTCTTCAGTCGAAGCACGTGGACCGGCAAAAACTAATCCACGGCGGTCGACCAAGTCGCCGGCATTGGTGGCGACTAAGTAAAATTCGAATGAAGGATTCTGAGCCCACCATGTTAGGAACTCAGGGAGCGAAGGGCAGAGGTAGCAGCCGGAGAATAGACTTTCGAGCAGGCGGGCAGCGGCAGGGCTACGAGGAGAGACGGCCGTCGATGCGGGACGCAACCAAGCCGGTGCACCGGATGATGGCTTGATCGGGGGTGTCGGTACGTGGAAAACGGCCCGGCCAAGATTTCTCTCACTTAAACGCGTGACCACCCGTGGCAGAAACTCGGCATCATCTAAAGCCACTGCCTCGGTTGCGGCACCGAGTAAATTTTCGAGTGCGGGAGCGATGGTCGCATCCGCAATATCCAATAAGGTCGAAAGCGCGGCAGCCTTGCCCGCAGGAACACTATCCGAGAGCTCGCCACGCAAAACAGCTTTAGCTCCTTCGGAGAAACCCTCTAACCGAGATTGCATCTGCTCAAGCAAGCCGAGTTGGGCTGAGCGTTTAGCAACGGTACGATCTTGCTCGGTTATGGTTTGCTGAAGTGCCCGGAAGTCTCCGGTTAAACGGCGGCCTTCGGCTTCCGTTTGTTGCTCGGCCGTACGCGCGGCTTCGAGTTCAGTATGCAGACGGGTAACAACGGTCGCGGATTCGGTGGCGCGACGTTCGGCGGTCGCACGCACATCACGTGCTTGGTAGAGTGAATCAGAGAGTGCCGACCGACGTGCCTGGAAACTACGTAAGTCGACTTCAAGGTTGGTGACATCAGCGCGATGGCGGGTAATTTCCCCTTCGGCCATCAAAAGATCTTGGCGTGCCTGCCGCAGACCAACTTCTGCAGCGGCGACTGCCCGAATAGATTGTTCAACTTCAGATGAGCGCTCGCGGAACGAGGCGTCGAATTGCGTCACTTCGCCTTCGCGAGCCGAACGCTCTTGAGCGCCGCCACTCAGGCGCATTTCGATTTCAGCCAAGGCCACATCACACTCGGCAACTTCGCGACGGATTTCAGCAGACCGAGCTAAAATATCTTCGGCACGTAATTCAGAAGTGCGGGCTTCAGCTTCGGCAGCCTCGCGGCTTGCCCGGATTTCATAAAGTGCGTGCTGGGCACGTTCAATGCGTTCAGCGGCTTCCGCGCGAGCCTGCTTAGCTTCAGCCAATGCGGCTTCACGTCCGGCTAAAGCGGCGGTTAGAGATTCTGCTTCTGCACGGGTTGCTTGACTGGTGCCCTCGAGCTCAATGACGCGTGCACGGCGCATACCCCATTGATGACCTTGCCAAGCGAGGTCGAGGTGCGTCAACCGATGACGCAAACGGCGATAACGAAGTGCTTTCGCGGCTTGACGCTTCAATGACCCAATTTGCCGCGAGACTTCTTCAATCACGTCTGTCGTACGCGCCAGGTTCTGCTCAACCAATGTGAGTTTATTGAGCGCTTCTTTACGTTGGGCTTTATAACGGGTGATGCCTGCAGCCTCTTCAAAGAGGTAGCGACGTTCAGCGGGATTCGCAGAGAGGATCTGGTCGATCTGTCCCTGGACCATGAAGGAGTAAGACATACGTCCCACGCCCGTATCCATAAAGAGGCGCTGAATATCTTTTAAGCGACAGGGCTTACCATTGATAAAGTAATCACTGGCGCCTTCACGGTACAACCGTCGCATCACCGAAACTTCTGCGAATTGTGTACCGAGTTCTTTTTCGCAATCAGCGAAGACGAGTTCTACTTCGCACTGGGGCAAAGCTTTGCGCTGATCGCTACCGGCAAAAATCACATCCTGCATGCTCGTACCGCGGAGCGATTTTGCACTCTGCTCGCCCAGGACCCAACGAATGGCATCCACAATATTGGATTTGCCGCAGCCATTGGGACCGACCACGGCGGTCATGCCTTTCCCGAGACTGAGGCGTGTGCGGTCAGCAAAGCTCTTGAAGCCGTTAGCAACGATTTCCTTGAGGTACATCGACGAGGTTTGTCAGATTTGCCCCCTCCCCCCCCTGCCGCAAGCGCCGAGTGCCCACAACATGGTATCAAGTTCTTCACAGCCCCCCTTGCGGTTCAAGGTTGACGCTCCCCTATCATCCCCCTTTCCCTCCAGCTTACTACCGCGCACACACATGCCCGTTGAAATCAAAATTCGAAAAGGTGAGATCGTCGACAAGGCGCTCCGCCGCCTAAAAAAGAAGGTCGACCGCGAAGGCATCATCAAAGATGCCCGTGCAAAGCGTGGCTATGAGAAGCCATGCGAACGCCGTCGCCGTAAAGGCAAGGTCAAGGCCTTCAATAGCTACCTTCGTAAGAAGTGGGAGCATAAGTAAGCTTTAGGCTACCCGAACACAGAAGCCCGTCCGAGCAATCGGACGGGCTTCTGTGTTTTAAAAGGCCAAGCCAAAAAAAGGCCGCCCGAAGGCGGCCTTTTGGATTCCCTTGCTCAGCGCAAGAAGAGGAGCTCTTGGTAAGAAGGCAACGGCCAGAGGGCGTCGTCCACCAAGCCTTCGAGGGCATCAGCGGCTTCGCGAACAACCAACATCGCCGGAAGAACTTTGCTGACCGCATGACGTGCAGCCGCATGTGTATCCGCAGCTTCATAAGCGCGAAGCTTATCCAGGGCGTCGAGTGCTGACTCGAGATCATTGGTTAAGCTTACCACTTGGCCGAGCATCTTGGACGAGGACTTGCCACCCGCTGACTTAATCGCTGCTGCGGTCTCTGCTAATTGACGCGCATAGTTAAGTGCTGCAGGCAGAATCGTCGTGCGGCCGATTTGGGAGACGAGCTTAGACTCAGTGTTCACGCTAAGAACATAGCTGTGCGTATAGATCTCTTCGCGCGAAACGAGTTCGCGCTTGTTGAGAACACCTTGACGCTCAAATACCTCTACGGTCTTGGGCGCAGCAATCTGAGGCAGGGCGTCAGGGGTTGTGCGAAGGTTTAGCAGACCACGTTTCGCAGCCTCTTTGTGCCACGCTTCAGAGTAACCGTTACCATTGAAGATAATACGGCTGTGCTTCTGGAGGATCTCTTTAACCACGGCCTCGAGGGCGGCATTGAAGTTACCCTTCTTGCCCTTCATTTGCGCCTCAATGCGCTCAACCATGAATTCGATGGAATCAGCAACGATGGTGTTCAGAGCGACGAGCGGGCCAGCAATTGAGAACGAGGAACCGACTGCGCGGAATTCGAACTTATTGCCTGTGAAGGCGAATGGACTCGTACGATTACGGTCACCGGCATCCTTTGGAAGGACGGGCAACGAATCGACCCCAAGCTGCATCACGCCGCCCTTTTTCGATGATTTCGCAGAGCCGCTCTTGCGGAGCTGCTCGAAGACGTCGGCAAGCATATCGCCGAGGTAAATCGAGATAATTGCAGGCGGAGCTTCGTTCGCTCCGAGACGGTGGTCGTTACCTGCCGAAGCCACGGTCGCACGAAGCAAGCCTTGGTGAATGTCGACTGCACGGATCACCGCAGTTGTGAAAGCGATGAACTGGGAGTTGTCGTGCGGGTTCGAGCCTGGCTCGAGAAGATTGCCGACCTTCGGGCTGCCCAAGGACCAATTGACGTGCTTACCGGAGCCATTGACGCCTGCAAAAGGCTTCTCTGCCATAACGCAGACGAAACCGTGCTTGGCTGCGACGCTCTTGAGCACCGTCATGGTGAGCATCTGGTGGTCGTGAGCGACGTTGGCAGTTTCGTAAATCGGGGCGACTTCGAATTGAGCAGGGGCCACTTCGTTGTGACGGGTCTTAATGGGGATCCCGAGTTTGAAGCACTCCAACTCAGACTCCATCATGCAAGCGAGTACGCGTGCAGGAATAGTGCCGAAGTATTGGTCTTCGAATTCTTGGCCTTTCGCAGGCTTCGCACCGAAGAGTGAACGACCGCAGGTGTAGAGATCCGGGCGGAGGTGGTAGAGACGTGAGTCGATGAGGAAGTATTCTTGCTCAGGACCTGCAGTGGCAGCGACATAACCGGTATTCGAATTACCAAAGAGCTTCATCAAGCGCTGAGCCGAGCGATTGAGTGCAGCCATCGAGCGAAGCAAAGGTGTCTTCTTGTCGAGGGCATCACCCGTCCAAGAAACGAACGCGGTCGGGATGCAAAGCGTTGAACCGTTCTCGGTATCAAAGATGTAAGCGGGCGATGTCACATCCCAAGCGGTGTAACCACGGGCTTCGAAGGTCGCGCGCAAGCCGCCGTTCGGGAAGGAGGAAGCATCAGGCTCTGCTTGAATCAGGGCCTTGCCGGCGAACTGAGCGAGCGTACCCGAACCCGAAGGCTCGAAGAAGGTGTCGTGCTTTTCAGCAGTAAGACCAGTCAGTGGATAAAAGACGTGAGCGTAGTGAGTCGCGCCGCGCTCGAGTGCCCAATCCTTCATCGAAGACGCAACAATGTCCGCGACGTCATTGTCGAGTTTACCGCCATTCTCGATGACGTTGCGCACAGACTTGAAGACAGCCTTTGGAAGGCGCTTCTCCATTTTGTCTAACGAGAAAACATTTTGTCCATAGATCGCATCGAGCTTCTCATTACGGAAGTCGAACGTGCCGGTCAGCCGAGGCTGGGCGGCAATACTTTCAATGGCTTTGGATCGTGCAGGATGGGCGCTCATGATAGGGTGATTAGGGAAGACCAAGAAGAAGCACCCCCTGTGCCACATTTCAACAGGCATCGATTCACAGCCTGTTATTGCAGTTTTTACAGCATTTATGCTTAAAATTAAGCAAATTGAATGCGGCCATTTCCAGCGGCTGATAACCCCTAAGAAACAGGCGGTTTCCATGCACCTTAAGGCATCCGCACATCCCGTTCGGTATCCTGCAGCAGGCTGTAGCGAAGCGACGCCAGGTGACACTTACCAAGAAATTCCCATCAGGTTTCATGCTGACCATAAGTTGCCAACGTTGGCAGGGTGCCTTTTGTTAAGGCATGGATTTGGATGCCATCGTTATCGGAGCAGGCCCCGCAGGCCTATCCACGGCATCTGCCCTTGCACGTCGCGGCGGATCCGTGGCGGTGATTGATCCAGCTGCGCGAGCCGGTGGAGCAATCCATACCGTGAGAGAAGACGGCTGGAGTGTCGAACTTGGCCCCAACACTTTGCAGTTAGAAGGAAAAGCCGACGCCGACTTGCTTGGCGAACTCGGTTTAGCCCAAGAGATTCAAGAAGCCGATGTGCGCGGAGCGAAGCGTCTCATCGCCAGCCAGGGTCAAATTCATGCACTCACAGCAAACCCTCGGTCTATTTTACACAGCAATCTACTTTCATGGCGTGGTAAATTAAATTTGCTGCTCGAAGTTTTCCAATCTCGAGAGTCGATACACGGAGAGACGGTACAATCGTTTGCGGAACGTCGTTTTGGCACAGAAGTCGCCGAGCGAATCTTCGACCCCATGATCAACGGTATCCATGCCGGCGACCCAGGTCGACTTGTACTAGAGCACGCCTTCCCTTCTTTGGCTCGTTTAGAAAGAGACCATCGCTCAATCCTTCTCGGGCTTTGGCGATCCCCGAGCGAGCCACGGAAAATTGTGCAATTTGCAGGCGGCCTGCAGCGCCTGACCGAAGCCATGGTCGGACAACTCCCTAAAGGGACACTACACCTGCAAAGCACCACCACGCTCATTCACCGTGACAGTCGAGGGTGGAACGTTGCTTGGCGCAATGCCCGCGGCGAAGAATCCGGAGCTCAGGCGAAGTCGCTGATTATTACCGCACCGCCCTGGCAATGGTCACACTTAGTGGGCGCGGAAATACTTAAGCCCGTTTTGCATGCGGCAGAACTTGTTGAGGCACCCCCTGTCGCCCTCGTCGTGCGCGGTTACGAACGCGAGCAAGTACAACATCCGCTTGACGCTTTCGGGATGCTCATCCCGCATCGCGAAGGCCGGAAAATTCTCGGTGTGCTATTTCCATCCAGCAGCTTCCCAAATAATACACCCGAGGGTAGCGTACAGCTTGCTTGTTTTATTGGCGGCGCCCGGAATATTGCACTGGGACGCATGGAGGACAGCCAACTCCGCGAGGTTGTTGATACCGAGTTGCGTGATCTTTTAGGGGTTAAGGGAGCACCTAAGAAAGAATGGATTGCCCGATGGTCACGAGCGATCCCGCAATACACACATCACCACGGACGATTTTTGGGTGCGCTCGAATCTACAGAAGCCCTACATCCGGGCCTACATTTTGTGGGATCCTTCCGCGGTGGAATTTCCCTCATGTCGACCTTGCGGCGCGGCTCAGAACTTGGTTCAAGACTGCCCCGCGGCTGAGCCCCGAGGGTTCGGCAACCGTGTAATCATCCAGAGACCCGGGGCCATTAAGATGGCACCCGCTAAATAAACCCACTGGTGCGTACCCATGCGGAAAAAGACGTAGGCAGCCGCCAAAGGGCCTACAATGCGAGCTAAAGCGCCCGCCGAACGAAGAATACCTAAGTTGCGACCCTGTTGGTCGGGGCTCGAGTAAAGCGAAACAAGCGCAGAGAGACTTGGAAGGATAAGGCCTGTAGAAAATGCGAGTAAGCCAGTTGCTATAAAGAAGAGAGACTTCCACTCCATGGCCGTATGGCCGACTTCTGGGTAAGGAATAAAGGCGATGGTAGTGAGGGCGACAGCCCCTGTTAAAAAACCGAGGCCGGCGACTGCGCGCTCACCGATACGCTTAACAAGCACGCGCGCAGCTACGCCTTGAGCAATCATGAGGCACAAACCGTTCGAAAGAAAAAGCCAGGCGTTGTCTTTCGGGTGAAAAAGGAAAAGTGCTGCGGTTAAAAAAACCACCGTGTTTTCCATTCCAGTAAAAGCTATTTGGTAGAGCAGATTGGCGAAAGATGCACGACGAACGCCACCGTCCTGCACCCGGGCAATCGCAAAAAACGTTGGCCGTGACTCGGTATTTAAACCCTTCTTCGCATGTGTTTCTGGGAAGTAGCGCCAAACAATCAAAAAGTTAGCCGTCGCCATGCAGGCAGCAATAATCGCAGGACCTGAGAACGGGTTCAGTGCGAATGCTGGAATGTTTTCTACCGCATGCGGCAAAACCCATAAAGACGCGAACCCTCCAATGACTGGGCCAAGTAAAAAGCCTAAGCCAATGGCTACGCCGACAACCGCCATTCCTTTGGTGCGATTATCGCGATCCGTTATGTCAGCAGCTGCCGCCGAAGCCACGGCGATATTACCTGCAGCCAAACCGCACAAGACGCGGGAAACTAATAAAACCCAGAACTTCCCCGAGAAAATCCAGAGCGCGTATGCGAACATATTGCCGCAGAGTGTCGTCACTAAAACCGGTCGGCGACCGATGCGGTCTGAAAGCGCACCCCAAAAAGGAGAGCAGACGAACTGTAACCCCGAAAAGACCGCACTCAGTAATCCACCAAACAAAACTGCAACGAGTTCGGGACGTGGCTCTGTACCCGCAATCGATTTGGCCAAGCCTGCCATCATTGAGACCAACGTGTCCGCAGTTCCTTCCGCATTTAGGTAATGCGTTAAAAGACTCGGGAACATCGGGATAATAATGGCGAAACCAATAATATCCATCAGCACCGTCAGGAAAATCATCCCCAATACACGTCGATTAGGGTTCGAAGGCACGTCACTCATGGAGTCGACATTGGCATAACGTGCAGGGCTTGAGCAAACTCCATTCCGCGCCTTGCGCCGTCGGCGAAACCTAACATACTTGGGGTATGCGTGTCGCCCTAGCCTTTCTGCTTCTAGCCTTAACCCAACCGAGTTGGGGGCTAACGGAGCCACGCAGCCTACTGCTGGAGCGAAAGTTGGAAGACTTCAGTGACGCAACCTATGCGACGGCGACGGAAGATCTCATCGCTGGATTCGAAACGCGTACAAACGTCACCCTCGCGCCTAAAGAACGGAAGCGCTGTGCTATTAAAATTTCGACCCAATCAGGTGCCGGCTTATCCACGCCCAAATCACTCGTCCGCGCAGTTGCGGATGCGCTTATACGTCGCGGCTTTGCGCGCGAAAATATCTTTTTGTGCGATGCGTCCAGCGCGCCCCTTCGACAAGCAGGATTTCTACCTGCGCGTAGCGACGGACCGCAGTTATTCGAAGGACTGAAAGTGCGCGCCTGGGACGCAGAAGCTCGCACCTGGACCAACGACCCACGACTCGTCTACGAAAACCCTGTACCGCCTGCTGCCGGCACGCCGCTTGCCGAGTGGCAAAATCCACGCGAGAGCCTCATGCCCAAGCCTCTCTTTGACGAAGTCGATTTCTGGATTCAACTACCCATCGTCTCTGACTCAGCAGACTTAGGCGTCCACGGAGCACTTGCTTGCGCGTCGATCGGAAACGCCACCAACACAACACGCTTCGCGAACAATCCGCGCAATGCCTCATTGGCTGCGGTCGAGATGTGTGCGGCGCCCGAACTTAATAGCCGACGCATCCTGACGCTCATGAGCCTGGAGCGTTTTCAAATTCGCGGGGGACCAACCTATGACGCCGGCTGGTGTCGCTCGGAAAAAGTTATGTATGCGAGCGCAAACCCCGTGATCCTCGATTACCTGGCTTTACGGAAAATTCAAACTGCCCGCGCTGACTCGGGAAGCCCCGATAAAGATACGACCGAGCCTCCCCTCTTTCAGGCAGCAACTTCCGGCGGCATCAAGCTGGGTTCAGCCCGGCCCGGTGACATTACGATTATTCGCCTACCGCAAAAGTGAACCGTCGGCCACAATCGTGGCGATGGCTTCGGCAACCTTGACGGTCTCTACGTCAAAACGCGCCAAGTCTGGACTATCGAGATCAAGCACCCCGATTAGCCTGCCAGAAGCAAGTAAAGGGATGACGCATTCACTACGCGACGCCTGGTCGCACGCAATGTGTCCAGGGAATTGACTGACATCAGGCACAACGACCGTGGTTTGGCGTAAGGCAGCTGTGCCACAAACCCCGCGTCCAAGGGCAATGCGCGTACAGGCAGGCTTACCCTGAAAGGGTCCGAGGACCAACTCGCCTTCGATCAGAAAATAAAAGCCAGCCCAGTTGAGACGAGGCAAACGGTGCCAGAGCAAAGCAGCCGTGTTGGCGCAGTTGGCCACGAGATCACGTTCGCTACCAATCAAGGCACGCAAGTCCGCAGGCAAATCGCCTAAAGATCCCGAGGCAGAATCTGCGTGAGTCACCTCAGAGCGTGATACCAAGAGACTCGGAAGCCATCGTGCGCTCTTCGAGTAATTCCTTTTCAGTCACAGAAATTTTTTCGCGAGAGAAGGCGTCGAGCGGCAGACCCTGTACAATTTCCCAAGTGCCGTCGGCCTTCGTGCGAATGGGATAGCCGAACATGATGCCAGGCTCGATGCCGTAGTCGCCCTTGGAGAGGACAGCCACGGAGTGCCACTCGCCTGCTGGAGTCGGGAAGTGCAGGCTACGCAGGGTGTCGAGGGCTGCGTTAGCGGCAGAAGCAGCTGAAGATGCGCCGCGGGCTTTAATGACAGCAGCTCCGCGCTTCTGGACATCACCAACAAAAGTCTCCTTTAGCCAAGCGTGGTCGGTGATAACCTGAGTCGCAGGCTTTCCACCGATGGTTGCGTTGGTGAAGTCGGGATACTGGGTGGAGGAGTGATTCCCCCAAATGGCAACGTGCTTGACGACGGAGTTATGGACACCGGCCTTGGCGGCGAGCTGCGACTTTGCGCGGTTCTCGTCGAGACGCGTCATCGCAAAGAAGTTCTCGGCGGGCAGGCTAGCGGCGGAACGCAGAGCAATGAGCGAGTTCGTATTACAGGGGTTACCGACGACGAGAACCTTAGCGGTTTTCTTGGCTGAGCGGGCGATAGCCTGGCCTTGGCCGACGAAGATTTTACCGTTGATGCCGAGCAAATCCTTACGCTCCATGCCATCCTTGCGCGGAACCGCACCGATGAGCAGGCACCAATCCGCATCCTTGAAACCGACATCAAGGTCACCCGTAGCGACGACATCGGTGAGTAGAGGGAAGGCGCAGTCCTGAAGCTCCATGACCACACCTGCCAAGGCGTTCAATCCGGGCCCAACTTCGATAAGGTTAAGCGCTACGGGTTGATCTGGCCCGAAGACAGCGCCGGAGGCTAAACGGAAGATTGCCGCGTAACCAATATTGCCAGCGGCACCCGTGACAGCGACGCGAATGGGAGGACGAGTGGACATAAGGGTGGCAGGTATCTACCCTGCACCCCTACGGGCTGTGAAGCGCAAACTGGATTCGATTTAGAATCCTAACTCGCCTTGGTGAAAGTCCGATGACTCTGCCTCGCCCACAGAATTCGCCAAAAGATGAGCGAGCGAAAGGGTTGAACGACCATCCAACCCCCCTAGGTGCCTTAAGACTAAGGCAGCCGCTAACGCATCGTAACCCGCACAGTGGTAATGCCTACGGCCTGCAGGACAGTGCCTACTTGCGAGGCTGTCTAAGCGCTCGGTGAGATGCAGCATCCGGATTAGTTCGCCAAGGCGGAAGTCTCCTAAGGTAGGCGCCCAGCGACGTGCCAGCCGCAGCGTATCCACCCAGGGACCCCACTCAGCCAAAGCCACCCCATCTTCCGAAACAGAGGGGACCGCTGAGGGGTGTGGCCACGTCGCTGCCAAAAGCCGTGCCTCCACGGAACTATTGTGTGCAACAAAAACGCCCGAGGACCGCAAAGACACAAAATATTCCCAATGGGCATCGAACGTACGAAGCCCGGTTAAGTCACGGTCTGCCAATCCGTGGCATTGCGTGTCCATTAAGGGAATAGAGGCAAGCGGCGCGCAAAGCCCCGTGTGCACAGAAATAATTTCGCCACCGAGTAACGTAGCGACGCCAAATTCGACAACACCGGTTCGCGCCCCGCCTTCAAAATCAAGAACGTGCAGTGGGACGTCGGACCATCGTTGTTGATTTAGCGCCATTCGTGTCGAGGGTAACGACCGCGCAGATCTTTACGCACCTGTGCATAAGAGCCTAACCAAAAAGAATCGAGGTCGGTGGTGCGTTGCACGGTACGGCGAGCGGGAGATTGAATACAGACAACGAGAGGGACTTTGCCATCGCATATGCGCAATTTCTTACCCGGAAAATCATAAAGCTCCTGAACAGTCGCTTCGATACACGCCTCACCATCTTCGTCATAGATAATACGGGCAGGGTGTTTCTTGCGTGGTAAATCAATCTTCTCGGGACAAAGCCGTTCGAGGGCGAGCCGCTGCTCATGGGTAACCCAACCATGGACAGCGGACATCACAGGCCGGTCGCGAATATCGCGATAGGCCGACGCACCCATGCACAGTTCCTCGATAATAAGCCGACGACCCTCTGCATCTAAGGGAGCAATACCTAACTCAGGACAATGTTTAGCGGCAAAATTAACACGGCGAATCCAGGCGTCGACTTGGCTGTCCCAGCGCTCAAGTTCTAAGCGGCCGGCGATAACTTCGTTGGCTAATAACCGACTAGCGGCATCAGAAGGTGCATCGTCGCGCTCAACTGTCTCAAGGGCGAGATCCCGAAAACGACGTTCCAGGCGAGTCACGACGCGTCGCTGAGTAGCGTCGTAACGAACAGAAGCGACTTCAGAAAAGTCTTTGGGAAACAGCTCGTGTAACCAGGCCTCTTCAATAGCCGTGACCAAGGACAGGTAGAGGGTGACTTCGCCGCGCACCTGCACCTCTTCCATTTCTGCCGCTACAAGTAAGCGTGCATCACGCACGACCGTTTCACTTCGTAATTCACCCCGACGTCCATGCACGACCGCACAACGCAAGGTGCCCGCGTCGAGTCTTACCGCTAACCGATCACTCAACCCGATAAACAAGCACTTACGGATGACCTCTGACTGTGCGGGAGTCTCATTGACCATTAACCCCTGAGCCTGGGCGATGCGTAAAAACTGACGCGCAGCCCGATCAGCCTGCAGAGCGCCTTGAGCGTGCACGCCCAGAGCATCGCAGGCATTTGCATCAAAACGCATATCGGCAGCACGGTACAAAAGGGCTAAGCGCTGGAGCAGATCGGACCCAGGTGGGCACGCGACAGCATCCCGAGCTGATTCAGTCGCTGCATCAACTTTGCGTAAGACAATATCACGTCCTTGAGCGAGTCCTGCAATCGCCGCAACTTCTGTCACGCAACCATACTCTCCGGCAGCGAGCAACATGCGTGCATGACGTGGGTGAGAAGGAAAGATGGCCATCCGTCGGCCCATGTCCGTCAGTTGCCCCTCCGACGTCCAAGCACCTAAGTCAATCAACGTGAGACGTGCGCGATCGAGTGAACGAGGATCGGGCGTCTCAAACCACGGAAAATCAGCAGCGTCACCCCAGCCCGATGCACGCAGAAGTAATAATGTCTCGCAGAGGTCGACGCGGCGAATCTCGGAAACTTCCCTGACAGGACGTGCCTCATGGTCCGTCTTCGACCAGAGACGGATACACCGGCCTGGTCCTGTGCGTCCCGCTCGGCCTGCTCGTTGTTCTGCCGAAGCCTGCGAAATCGGTTCAACAAAAAGCGTGTCGATTCCGCGCAACGGATCAAAGCGTGCGATTCGCGCTAAACCAGAATCAATGACCGCCCGGATTCCGGGTATTGTCACCGAAGTTTCCGCAACGTTGGTAGAGACAATAATTTTTCGGTTAGGGGCCGGACGAACCGCACGGTCTTGCTCTTCGGGTGGTAATTCGCCGTGCAAAGGCAGACATTCGATACCACGGGCTTCAGGCAGTGCTTTGATGGCACCTAGTGTACGCGTAATTTCGTAAGAGCCCGGCATGAATACGAGGATGTCGCCCTCGCCTTCCTCCTGGAGGATTCGCCGTACTTGTTCAGCGGCTGGTTCCCAAATTGGCCGACCAGCTGCCCGGCCACCCAGAAGGTATTCGGTGACTACGGGATACGCTCGGCCGTCTGCGGCCAATGTCACTGAGCCTTCAAGCCACTGCGCAAGCGATGCCGTGTCCAACGTGGCTGACATCGCGATGAGGAGTAAATCAGGGCGCTGCTTTTCCTGTAATTTACGCGCGAGTGCGATCGCGACATCGGCATGTAAGTTACGTTCATGAAATTCATCGAAGATGACCGCGCCGACTCCTTTGAGTTGCGGATCCGAAGCCATCTGACGCAACAGCAGCGCCTCAGTGACAAATTTGATCCGTGTTTCCGCAGACTCTACGCGATCAAAACGGATTTGGTAACCAACTTCACCGCCAAGTCGTACACCTCGCTCAGCCGCAATACGTGCGGCGAGAAGACGGGCTGCAATCCTTCTCGGCTGCAGGATAATGATCTGCCCTTGGACTAAATTTAAGTCCAATAACATTTGAGGAATCTGCGTCGACTTACCCGAACCCGTGGGTGCGCGCAGAATGATACGTCGCGTCTTACCACAAGCCTCCACTAAGGGAGCGCGTAATGCTTCAATGGGCAAAGCGGCGCTCATCGACCATCGAGCTCGATAAGCTCTGCCTCGGGTTTCCCATCGATGATTGTTAAGCGTGCGACGGTCACGGGTAGCCGAAAGCGCCGCGGGCCTGCGCTACCCGGATTAATCCGGAGGACATTGCCGTCCTGCTCGATGACGGGCTGGTGGGAGTGGCCTGTGATAACGACGTCCGGCTGGTGGAGCGATTCGTCAATCGGCAGATGGCTGTGGTGTAAAAGAATCCGAACCCCGTCGACGACATGCACGAGGTAGGACGGAAGATGCGGGTCATTATCGCAGTTACCCGAAACCGCCAACACGGGTGCGATCTGCGCAAGCTCTTCCAAGGCGACATCACTGCAGACATCCCCGGCGTGCAAAATGAGGTCAACCCCTTCGAGCGCGACGATGGCCTGCGGACGCACTAAGCCGTGCGTGTCGGAGATCAGTCCGATACACGTGCGTGCCATACCTCAACGCGGACGGCGCAACTTACCAGGGGGCAAGGAACGTAATTGTGAAAACTCTGCCCCCAGGGCGTCCTTCAACTTCGCACGCACAGAATCGGGTATGCTCTCAACGGCATCGCTAAACTCCTTGCTGCCTGGCGTAACCACTTCTTCGGTCTGGGACTGACTCAGCAATACCGATGCATCAAAAGGCGCCTGGGATCCAGCCTCAGCTTCTGCGAAGGCGATATCCAATGGTGGCTCATCCGTAACTTCGGCCTTGGTGGACTTCGCGACCTTCTCCGTCTTCACAGCGACGGCAACTTTCACTTCAGGCGTCGCCTGCGTGGTATTTATTTTTTTTTGGCCGGGCTCCTTGGGGAGTCCGTTGGCGGAACCAGCGAGATCTTTAATCAATCCATCAATTGAACGCTGTCGCGTCTGGTCTACGGCTTTGAGTAAAGCGACTTCGAACGCAGCCCGCGGCGAAAGTCCGTGGCGGATAGAGTTTTCAGCCGATAGTAATGCATCAAGCATACGGACTAACTGATCGGAAGTGAGCTCAGTTGCGAGCGAGCGACTCTTTCCTGCGTTCTTCACCGCATCCAGAACAGCGGTACGCACAGTGACTTGTAAGTCTGCGAGGATGCGCAAAAGGTCGCGCCCTTCTTCATGAAATTTATCGGAAAGCGCTAAAGCTGCAGGCGCATTGCCGGCAGCAATTGCCTGAGAAAGGTCAGTGATCTGCTTAACCGAAGCTAAGCCATAAATATCGAGGACATCTTTCTCGGTTACATTTTTGCCCGCAAAAGAAATGACCTGGTCTAAGATTGACTGGGAATCGCGCATTCCGCCATGGGCAAGACGGGCGATGGCAATGAGTGCATCGCGGTCTGCTTTAACGCCATCGGCTTTTACAATCTCAGACAATCGCTCCGCAATGAGGTCCTCAGGGATGGGTTGGAATTCTAAGCGCTGACAGCGTGAAACAATCGTATCGAGGACTTTTTCAGACTCGGTCGTCGCAAAAACAAATTTCACCCAAGGGGGTGGTTCTTCGATTGTTTTAAGCAACGCATTGAAAGCCTCTTTTGTTAACTGGTGCGCTTCGTCGACGATGAAAATTTTGTAGCGGCCGGACGGCTGGAATTGGCAGGCCTCACGAATACGTTCTGCGTCTTCAAGTCGACGATTCGAAGCAGCGTCGATCTCAATGACGTCGAGGCAAGACCCGCGATCAATTTCCATACAGATAGGATCCTTTAAATCGAAGTCTGACTTAGGCCCATCCGTACAGCTCAGTGCTTTGGCAAAAATGCGCGCCGTGGTGGTTTTGCCTGTACCCCGTGGTCCAACAAAAAGGTAAGCATGGGCAACGCGACCGCTGTTAATGGCATTCGTCAGCGTGCGTACAATGTGCTGCTGACCTACCATCTCCGCGAAGGTACGTGGGCGCCAACGACGGGCGATAACCTGGAAGACGGGGTCTGGCACTGTTAGGATAAAATCAGTCGACGATTAAGGTGTCAACGGGGCGTCCGCGCATCACTCCCACTCGATCGTCGAAGGGGGCTTCGAGGAGATGTCGTAACAGACGCGATTGAAGCCCTTAACCTCGTTTATGATACGCGAAGAGGCCTTGCGGAGGACTTCGTAAGGTAAATGTGCCCAATCAGCGGTCATGGCATCCGACGATGTAACCGCACGCAGTGCGCAGACATGGTCATAGGTACGCTCATCGCCCATCACACCCACCGTACGGACGGGCAAGAAGACCGCAAAGGCCTGCCAAACTTTGTCGTACTGTCCGGACTTGCGGAGCTCATCGATAAAGATCGCGTCGGCCTTCCGAAGGATGTCGAGGCGCGCGGGGGTGATTTCCCCACAGACACGGACGGCGAGGCCTGGACCTGGGAAAGGATGGCGCCAGACCATTTCGCGGGGAAGTCCGAGGGCCTCACCGAGTGCACGCACTTCATCCTTAAAGAGCTCGCGCAGAGGCTCGAGGAGACGGAGCTTCATCCGCTTCGGCAAGCCGCCGACGTTATGGTGGCTCTTAATCGTCGCGGCAGGATTTCCATCAATCGAGATGGATTCAATAATATCAGGGTAAAGTGTACCTTGAGCTAAGAACTCAACCTTTGTCTTCGAGCGGATTTTGCGGACCTCACTGTCGAAGACCCGGATAAATTCATGCCCGATGACTTTGCGCTTACGCTCGGGATCTTGAACGCCGCGCAACTTGCCTAAGAAGGCTTTCGAAGCGTCAACCACCCGAAGGTTAACTTTGAATCGGCCGCGGAACATGCGCTCGACCTGCTCACGTTCGCCTAAGCGCAATAGGCCGTTGTCGACAAACACACAGGTGAGTTGTCGGCCAATCGCTTTTTGAATCAACGCAGCGGCTACGGAAGAATCAACGCCGCCAGAGAGACCGAGGATAACATGGGACTTACCAACTTGACGGCGAATATCTGCGACCGCGGTCGCCACATAGTCGTCCATCACCCAGTCAGCTTTACAGCGGCAAATGCGGAAGAGGAAGTTGCGGAGGATATCCATCCCGCGCTCGGAGTGGGCAACTTCAGGGTGAAATTGAATACCGAAAAATTGCCTCTTCGAATCTTCGATGAGTGCATGCTCGGAGTTTTCAGTGCTGGCAACGGCTCGGAAGCCTCGTGGCAAGCGAGCGACTTTGTCGCCATGCGAATTCCAAACACGCAATGGTCCGCGAATGCCATGGAGTAAGTCTGATCCTGCCCGGAAGTTGAGCGTGCCATGACCATATTCGCGATGGCCAGAGCCGGCAACTTTGCCGCCAAGCATTTCACCCATCAATTGTACGCCATAACAAATTCCAAGAACGGGCACCCCGAGCGTGAAGACAGCAGCGTCAGGACGTGGTGATCCTTTTGCGCGCACGCTGGCAGGGCCACCGGAAAGAATAATTCCGCGGACACCGTCCGCGCGCAAAGTCTCCGCAGAGACTTTATGCGAATAGATGCGCGAGTGAACTTGGCACTCACGGATACGACGGGCGATGACCTGGGTATACTGAGACCCGAAATCGAGCACGGCTATGGTCTGCTTGGACATGGCGGTGAAAGGTGGAGTTTTAGAGAGATTCAGAACTTGAGGCGAACATTGTTCCATCCACACCCGGGGCAAGGGGCCTCTTCGCGGAGGCGGGGGCGGAGATAGGTTTGTCCGCAACGGGTACAAACGAAGGCCGAGCGGATACGCCGGGGGTCATTTAAAAGCGCTTCGCGGCGGTCATACCAAAACCAGACCCCTAAAATCAACGTGCAGCCCATCCCAGCCGTAAGGGCAAGGAAGAGGCCTAGGTCAATGGGGAGGAGCATAAAAAGCAGAGACGCACCTACCAAAGCAGGTGCGTCTCGGGGAAGTCCTGAAGCGCCTTAGGCCTGTGCGGCCGCGGCTACTTTAGGGGTCTTAGCTTTAGCAACCTTCGCCTTAGGGCGAGGGGGCTGAGCGTCGTCTTTACCCACGAGTTCAATCAAAGCGGTTTCTGCAGCGTCGCCGATGCGGTTACCAATTTTGAGGATACGTGTGTAACCACCCTTACGTTTCTGGAAAGCGCTGACGCGTTCCTTAAACAAAAGAGCGACGGCGGACTCGTCGCGCAAACGCGAGAGAGCCAGACGGTAATAGTGAAGCTTCTCGGCAGGGGTTGAGGCTGCGGCACCTTTCTTCGCGAGGGTCACGATCTTCTCAACGAAGGGACGGACGGCACGAGCGCGTGAAAGCGTGGTCGTGATGCGAGCGTGGGTGATGAGTGCGGCCGCTAAGTTAGCGACCATGGAAGCACGGTGTTCTTTGCGAACACCTAAGTTATGCCGGTGAGTACGGTGGCGCATGGGTGTGGCCGATTAGGCGGTAGGACCCTTCTTCTCCATCAAACGGTCGAGGCCAGTCATGCCTAAAGACAGACCAAGCTGTTCGAGCTTCTGTTTGATTTCGTTGAGGGATTTTTTGCCGAAGTTGCGGTACTTGAGCATTTCTTGCTCCGACTTCATTGCCAATGCACCCACGGTCGTGATGTTGGCATTGTTCAAGCAGTTCGCTGCACGTACGGACAATTCGATTTCGTTCACCGACATGTTCAGGAGGTTGCGGAGACGATTTTGGTCGTCGGCTTCTTCCTTAGCTTTGGATTCGAACTCAATCTCTTGACCGGCAATCGCGTTGAACACTTCAAGGTGTTTAGCGAGAATAGCGGAAGCTTCTTTGAGGGCATCGTCAGGTGAGATGCGGCCGTCGGTCGAAACATCGAGAACCAAGCGATCGTAGTCGGTCTTTTGGCCTTCGCGTGAGTTTTCAACCGTGTAACGGACGACGCTCACGGGGGAGAAGAGTGAGTCGATCGAGATGACGCCGATGGTCTGCTCGACAGGCTTATTCTCTTCAGCCGAGCACCAGCTACGGCCGACCTTGATTTCAAGTTCTGCGTAGAAGCGGCGCTTGCGATCGAGGGTGCAGAGAACGATATCGGGGTTCACGAGCGTGAGACCCGCAGGGAGTTGAATGTCGGAAGCCTTTACAGGGCCTGCCTTATTCACGTCGATAACCGCGCGGAAGTCTTCGCGCTTTTCATGGCGGAGAAGAACCTTCTTCAGGTTAAGAACGATTTCGGTGACATCTTCGACGACGCCATCGATGGGTTGAAACTCGTGCGAAACACCGTCGATTTTGACCGAAGCAATCGCAGCACCTTCAATCGATCCAAGGAGGACGCGACGAAGGGAGTTGCCGATTGTATGGCCGAAACCTGTTTCGAAAGGCTCAGCAGTAAAACGAGCGTTGGTGGCAGACGACGTGGAGTCGTCCTTCTTCAGCTTAGTGGGGAGCTGGAATTTTCCGAGGCGCTTAGACATAGTTGTGGGTGTTTGAAATGGATTAGCGGCTGTAGAACTCAACGACCACCTGGACGTTTACTTCTGTAGGGAGTTCTTCTTTAGCAGGCTCGCGAACAATCGTACCGCGGAGCTGCTCAGGCGAGGCAGCCAACCATGCTGGAACAGCACGCGATTGGTTTTCCTCCGAAGAGCGGGTGGCAAGCTGCTTAGAAGAGGTGCGGTCGCGAACGACGACTTCGTCGCCAGGGCTCACCGAGTAACTCGCAATGTCGACCTTATGGCCGTTGATGCGAATGTGGCCGTGGGCAACGAACTGACGAGCGGCTGCTCGGCTGCTCGCAAAACCAAGACGGTAGATAACATTATCGAGACGTGTCTCGAGGATGCGTAAAAAGTTTTCGCCGGCGACGCCACCGAGTGCCTTGGCGCGGGCAAAGGCGAGGCGGAATTGGCGCTCATTGAGACCGTACATGAAGCGAAGCTTTTGCTTTTCGCTCAGGCCCTGGCCGTATTCCGAGACCTTGCGGGACTTGGTTTGGCCGTGAATGCCAGGAGGGTATGGCTTACGCTCTTCGCCTTTCGAAGTCGGTAAGATCGCTTGGTTGAAGCGACGGTTAATCTTGGTGGTTGGTCCAGTGTAACGGGACATGTGTGCTTAGGTTTGGTATTTTTGGTTTGGCGATGGATATCCCCTCCCGGCTTGCCATCCCCGGAAGGTAAGGTGTGAGCGCGGTCGCTTAGACGCGACGACGCTTAGGGGGACGGCAGCCGTTGTGAGGGATCGGCGTGGCGTCGACAATCGAACTGATATTGATGCCGAGAACTGAAATTGCACGGATCGCGCTATCGCGGCCCATGCCAGGTCCTTTGACGATAACAGCAACTTCCTTGAGTCCGTGAGCCATCGCCTGCTTGAGAGCTTCCTGGCAGACAACTTGAGCCGCATAGGCGGTGGACTTACGGGAACCTTTGAAAGCGTGGCGACCGGCACTGCCCCAAGAGATCACGTTACCATTTGGGTCGGTAATGGTGACTTTGGTATTATTGAAAGTAGCAAGGATGTGGCAGACACCGTTGATGACGTTCTTCGAGCCCTTGGCGCGACGAACTTTAATCTCCCCAATGTCTTCACCGAGGAGTTCCTTTGCGGTAATTTCTTTGCGCTCAGGTGCTGCGGCTTCAACAGCGGGATTCGCTGCATCAACAGCAGGTGCAGCAGAAGCTTCAGGCGCAGGTGCGGCCTTGGTCTTCTTTGCAGGTTTTTCGGACTTAGGTGTCTCTTCGCTCATCGGTCGTAAAGTTTAGGAAATAAATTAAGCTGCTTTGGCTGGTGCGGCTGCAGAAGCAACGCCGACTGTCTTACGCTTACCCTTACGCGTACGTGCGTTGGTGCGGGTGCGTTGACCACGGACAGGAAGTCCGCGGAAGTGGCGGAGACC
>CAIYUD010000111.1 GCA_903929325.1 uncultured Opitutia bacterium
CTTTTCTCGCCAACGTTGAAGCTGAAGTTGCCGATCAAGCACGCCGATTACGCGGCCACGCCTCACTCGCATTATGGTGTGGTAACAATGAATGTGATGAAGGCTGGTGGAACTGGGGTTGGTCGACCTTACCCAGTATCGAGAAGATAAGCAGCAAGGTCCGTAAAGGGTACGAAACACTTTTTGAAAAAAGGATCCCACAAGCCCTCAAGGTAAACGACCCTGGGCGTCCGTATATCAGTTCATCTCCGCGACACGGTGGCGGACGTATCTCTGCGTACAACGAAGGGGATTTACATGATTGGGGCCTTTGGCATGGTCGCGAACCCTTCTCGCGTGCGCCCAATAAAACTGGACGTTTTGTCAGCGAGTTCGGCTTTCAGTCATTCCCTGCCCCTTCGACACTCAGCGAATGGATTGCCACGGAAGATCGGAATGACCCACGTTTTGCCAATCACCAGAAACAACCCGTCGCTTACGAATTAATCGGACAATACATGGGCATGGAAGGATTGCGAACGCTGAAGCCTGACCAGTTTGCCTATGCAACACGCTGGCTGCAGGCCGAAGCATTGCGCACGCACATCAGTGCGCACCGACTTGATCCTGACTGCGCAGGCTCACTCGTCTGGCAATTGAACGACCCTTGGCCAGGTATCAGCTGGTCGCTGGTTGATTTCAACGGCGTTCCTAAACCTGCCTACTTCGCCGTTAAGCGCGCCTTCGCCAATGAAGCCGTCGACTTAGCGTTTTTAGATGATCGCGTTGTTGCCAAGACGATTGGTGCCGCAAAGGGAGTTCGCCTCGCCCTGTTGGATAGCGACGGGAAGATTTTGTTTGAAGCCAATCACGATAAACAAACCGAGACACACCTCACTGCCTCATCTGGGGCATGCTACGCTTTAGCGGAATCGGGCCCGTATCGGATTATTCGAGCCATCCCAGCCTTGTTTCGTCCAACCAACGCCAACGTGGGTGCGTCTCTCTACACAGTGACGGCGCGCAAAGGCTCTAAGGATATGTCAGGGATGACAGAAGTTACCGTGGAAGCACAAGGGGTGGTTGTCGGCCTTTCCTTCGAACCAACAGCGCCTTTTGCATACCCATCCGATGCACTCATTGATTTATTACCCGGGGAAAAACAAATTGTACGCTTGCGCTTACGTGACCCGAAACGCGACTGGCGCGATAGCTTCAAAGTCATGTCATGGCATGACTTAGTTGTCGGCTGGGGCCCCCTTAAAACATCCGAACGTTAAAATGTTACGTACTTCATTCTACCTATTACTCTGTACGATTATTCATGGCGGAGAAGCTCCGCCTAACATTCTCATCATCGTCGCCGATGATCTGCGTCCTGACTGCATAACCCTAACAGGGGCGAAGGTTGCCCGTTTGCCGAATCTCGAGCAGTTAGCCATCCGGTCATGCATCTTCACGAAAGCATCACTGCAAGGCTCAACCTACCCAGCGGTGTGCGTAGCCAGCCGCGCCATGCTCTTAACGGGTAGAGGGGTTGCCCGGTTGCCCGCCAATACTAAGGAAATCCGTGCCATCGATTTTTCATCCACACTTCCGCGTGCTTTTCAGAGTTTGGGTTATACTACCTTCCATACTGGAAAAAATGAATCTCGGCCGACCAATCTCTATACAGAGTTCACACAAACACAGATTCTTCCACGTTCCGTTGAAACAGAAGCTAAACACGGAGCAGACGTTGCTAAATTTATCTCAGCACACACCGATAAGCCTTGGCTAGCGTATGTAGAATTCGCTCTGCCCCATGACCCACAGGATGCACCCGAATCATTTTACGAACGATTCAAGCCAGCGGACATGGAAGAGCCTATCGACTTCCGACCTGAGCATGCTTTCAACAATGGAGAACTTAAAGTTCGCGACGAATTAACCCTACCCCGACCACTGACCCTTGATTCCGTAAAGGGTAAACGCGCTCGTTATTGGGCTTCGGCTGCCTGGATGGATCAACAACTAGGTGTCGTTCTATCTGCCCTTAAAACTAGCGGACAAGAAAATCGGACGCTGATTATCTTTATCGGGGATAACGGATTATCCCTTGGAGATCATGGCCTACTTGGAAAACAAAACCTCTATGCCTTTGGCGGCATGCATATCCCTTTTCTCGTAGCCGGACCCGGCATCAAGCCGCAGAAAAGTGAGGCCTTAGCTCAAGTGCATGACATTTTCCCAACGGTGGCGGATGCTGCGAAATGCCCGAGCAACTTAACCCAGGGTGTTGAGGGTTTAAGCCTTTTACCGGTAGCGCAAGGCACACAAAGCCAACTCGCTCGTACGTATGCATTCTCGCGCTATCGCAACGTGCAGTTCTCGGTCACCGGTGGACACTGGAAGCTTATCTATTATCCCGAAGTTAATATCACCCAGCTATTCAACCTGCAGGCAGATCCGACCGAACTTCATAACCTTGCTGACGAATCTTCTGCACAGTTGATCCGCACCATTCTCGAAGGCGAGTTAGCGCATTGGCGCAAATCCCTTTAAGGCATAAAGGAGCCCCACCACTCGGTGGGGCTCCGGATCCCTAACATCGAACAACGTGTCAATTAAGACCGATTGGCCGAAAGTTGTGTTTTGAGGAACTCGACGGAACGGCGGACGTTGGTGTCCACTTCCATCTGATTGCCCACTGTCTTACGTGCATGAATGACCGTACCATGGTCACGTCCGCCATAAGCTTGACCAATAGCGACGAGCGAAAGGCCGGTAAGTTGTGTCGAAAGGTACATCGCAACCTGACGCGGGAAGGCAATGTTCTGCATACGACGCTTTGAGGTCATGTCCGAAAGCTGGATGCGATAATGCTCAGCCACGCAGCGCTGAATGATTTCAACGGTTAGTGTATGGCTTGCTTCCTCAACTAAGATGTCGTGCAACAAGCGTTCGACAGCAGGAATATCGAGAACGCGCTTAGCTGGGCTCATGCGCATATACCCTTCGATGCGGGTAATGGCACCTTCGAGATTACGCACATTGCGGGCAATTCGGCTGCCAATGAACTCAGCGAGCTCCGAAGGGAGATCGATGCCGCGGTCCTGTGCCTTGCGGCGAAGGATGGCGATACGGGTCTCGAGGCCAGGAGCAGAAATGGATGCAACCATGCCCCACTGGAAACGTGAAACGAGACGCTCTTGGAGTTTGGCAATCTCGCTCGCGGGTCGGTCACTCGTCAGCACGACCTGCTTGTGGCTATTGTGCAGCTCGTTGAAGGTATGGAAGAACTCTTCTTGGGTGGATTCCTTGCCAGCCAAGAACTGGATATCATCAATCAAAAGTAAATCGAGTTCACGGTAACGACGGCGGAACTGCGCGACGCTGTTTGTTTGAAGCCCCTGAATGAACTCGTTGGTAAAGGTTTCCGACGTCACGTAAGCAATGCGTGCCGCAGGGTTACGCGCAAACAAGCTATGCGCGATGGCGTGCATCAAATGTGTCTTACCGAGACCGGTCGGACCATAAATGAAGAGCGGGTTGTAATTGTAGCCTGGTTCCTTGGCGACAGCGAGCGAAGCGCCGTGGGCCATTTCATTCTCGGTGCCGACAATGAAGTTATCGAAGTTATTGTTAGCCTTAATCGCAGGTGGCTTGGTTGCGGTACTCGCACGGCTACGTGTCGGCGTAGGTGCAGGAGCGTCAGACACTTCGCGGCTTACCGTCGGTGCCATCAAACGATACGACATCGTACGTCCTGCAGCCAAAGTGACTTGGTGGCGCAAGAGATCACCGAAATTATTATTCACCCATGCCTCGGCTAAAACTGAAGGAGCTTCGAGGACGAGCACGTCGCCATTAATTTCTGTCGCTGAAATATTGGAGAACCAGCTATCGAAATCGTTCTGCGAAACAACCGCGCGGATTTCGTTCCGGACGGATTCCCAGAGAGTTGAAGGATTGGAAAGGGTTGTCATTTTAAAGGGTTGGTGGGTGAGTTTTTGGGAAGTTGTTCACATCCCAAAAACGGGGCGAAAACAGTGCTGGTTTCTGTCGCTTCGATCTTCACGTCTGACAGAGTTGTCAGGAATGACCTGACCCCGATTATCGACATAAAGTGGATGACTTTACGGGAGACGGAGGGTTCAACTTAGGAAGGAGGGGTTCCTTGTGAAGCAAAAAACGAGGCGGCATTGGATGGGGGGTGAACGTGATGCTCAAGGTAGAGCCTTCCACAGGTTATTCACAGTTCCACCGTGCATAAACTACCCTGGGCCCGGCCGAGGGAATCAACTTATCGCACAACCCCCTATCTATCTGTGACTTGGCTATGGAGCGGTATGGCTCGCTAGGTGCTTATCCC
>CAIYUD010000112.1 GCA_903929325.1 uncultured Opitutia bacterium
ATAGACCCGGTAACGGACAACACCACTCAGTACGATCTATACGCCGCCACCGTTCGTTACAAATTTGATTCGGTAGATCTCGTCAGCGCAAGCTCGAAGATGAGCTACAACAATGACGCCAATATTGGCGACTATTTCGGCTTCGGACCTTTCAACACGGCTCGACAAATTGACGTCTTCAGCCAGGAAGTGCGCTTGGCGTCCACTGGCAGTGGCCGGTTCCGCTGGACGTCGGGCGTGGCTTACCGCAGCCTTAAGCAGCAGACCAATCTGGCAATTCCGGCATTCGGCATTACGCAGGACCAGTACCACAAGAGCGATTCTTACGCCATCTTCGGCGAAGCGACTTGGAGCTTCACCGAAAAATTAGATTTGACAGCCGGCCTTCGCTATTTCAAGGATGACCAACAGTTTCGTGAGCCAGTTGCGCCTGCGCTGCTCGCACTCATCAGGCAGAGAAATCCCACCTTTACTGGCACAACGAATCCCAGCTTCCACAGCGTGAATCCGAAGGTCAATCTCGCGTATCACTTCTCGCCTGACTGGTTGGGATATGCGACTGTCGCCAAGGGCTTCCGCACTGGCTTGGCGCAGCCAGTTATCTCGTTGCAAAGCGCTATTTTGAGCAACCCGCCCATCTCCATTCCCATCGGCATCGACCCGGAAACTCTGTGGAGCTATGAGGTGGGTACCAAGGGCCAGTTTGCGGAGGGAATGGTCACCCTCGAGGCCGATGTCTTCTACAACAATTGGAAGAATCTGCAGACGGTTATCTTCCCGGCCCCGCGAATCGGCGCATTGATTAATGGTGGCCCGGCCCGAACACAGGGTGTCGAAGTTGCCCTCGGCCTCCGGCCGATTAGTGGGTTGCTCTTGCAGATTACTGGCAGCCTGGTAGATGCCAAATACACCTCTGACGTCGCGGGGTCCAGCGTTCGGAAAGGAAGCTCCATCGTCGATGTGCCGAAGTCGCAGTTCGCGGCAAGTGGAATGTACCGCTGGCCGATGTCCGATGGCCTGACGGGCTTCGCGCGGGCCGAGCTACAACACACCTCGCCACGCAGTGGCACCATCTTGGGGGTCTCAAATTCGGATTCCATCACCGCTGTTAACGCGCGGTTTGGAGTGGAAGCAGCTTCCTGGGCCGTTTACGTCAGCGCTGAAAATTTGACGAATGAAGATGGCGCTGTAGGCATTTCCGTTGGCGGGAATAGTGGCGTGGCGCGCCTGCGTCCTCGCACTCTCGGCATTCAGTTCAGCTACAAGCATCAGTAGTACCGCGAAGCCCTATGGGCGTCGCGTTTGGCTCCAAACCAAACGCGACGTTCCATATTAAGATTGACCGAAGTTTCGGTAGGCCTGCTGCTATTCCGCTACCGTCAATCCAGGTTTGTTGAAGCCGACCCTTGCCGGAGCTGAAAGACGTGTCTACACCGGAAATGACATTTCATCTGGCAATCCGCAGTGAAATTGAAATACTCGCGCCTGCTGCACTCGTGTGGGACTACCTGCATCGACCGACGGAGTGGAAGTCGAGTATTGTTTCCATCGAACGCATTGCGGGAAGCCCGGGAGAAGAAGGCGAGACGTTGAGAATTGGTCAGCGGCCAGCAGAGGAAACGGTCTACGTCATCATGCGTACCTTGCGGTCCACGCCGAGTGAGTGGCGCGTTCAGACCATTTCTACGGAGGCCAACCAAATGACTGACGGCTATGTCTCCTACGCGCTTTCCAAAAGTTCGACTGGAACGTTCCTGGTAGCCAACTTCATTGCTCGTTGTTTGCTCGACAGTACCGTCACACTTCGTCAGCCATTAGCTGAATATGTTGCTCTAATCAGCAAGGCAACCAATGAAAAACTCGATGCTGACCATGCTGCTTTGAAGACATTGATAGAACAAACAACGAAGCAGAACGCTTAAGTGCTTGCAGCTTTAGTGCCCCCTTCAGCCATCGTGCACTTTTCCGCCTCTAGCATTGCATGAGTTCCGCGAGCGCATCCCAGCGGCTCTCTTGGCGTGTGCTGCTGGCTTATGCAGCCCCTGCCTACTCACAGGCCATGATTCATGGCCCGACGGGCTCCGTCATTCAAGGGGTGTATGCGAAGTACCTTGGTATTCCCCTTCAGGCTATAGCAACTATTTTGTTGGTGGCAGGTATCGTCGACGCCCTAGCCAGCCCCGCGGCGGGCTATTTTTCAGATTTGCATTGTGCTCGTGGCGGCGTTCGCAGGGCGTGGCTGTTATCGGGCTCTTTGTTGAGCGCTGTAACCTGTTGGTTTTTGTTTGCACCAGCGCCACCAGTAACCGTCTGGTATTTCGGCACTTGGCTGATGTTGACCTATATCAGTTGGGCCATTGCCGAGGTGCCTTATGTCGCGTGGATGGCCGAAATAAGTACCGACTACCATGAGCGCACGCGGCTCGCTACTTGGCGGGGTATTGCCATGTACGGCGGCGCAATTACCTTTGCCGCCATTCCTTACCTGCCTATGTTCCCCACCACGGAGTTCACGCTACAGAGCCTGCGATGGACAGCGATTCTGGCGATAGTGCTCTTGCCGGTGCTGTCATTGGTGGCGGCAGTTACTGTTCCTGCCGGCGCGACGAAAGTCATTACGCAGGCACCGCGGAACGTATGGCGCGGAATTATTAAAAACCGCCCTTTGTTGCGTTTCGCTCTATTGTTTTTTCTATACAACCTCGCCTCCGGAATCATGAACGGAGTGATGTTTTTTTACATCGA
>CAIYUD010000113.1 GCA_903929325.1 uncultured Opitutia bacterium
AGATCGCCCATGTGAAATCTCGGAAGCCCCTGCAAGGTGGCCCAAAGTCTGTCTTAGTCATTGGCGCATCTACAGGCTACGGCCTCTCCTCGCGTATTGCTGCCGCCTTTGGTTCGGGCGCGGCAACCCTCGGGATCTTTTTTGAACGTCCAGCGGAAGGCGATAAGCCAGCAAGCCCTGGCTGGTACAACACCGTCGCTTTCCACGAAGAGGCGCGCAAAGCCAAGCTCAAGGCCGTTTCCATCAATGGCGACGCGTTCTCACCTGAACTGAAGACTCAAGTGATTGAGGCGATTAAGGCGAAGATGCCGAACGGAAAAATTGATTTAATCGTTTACTCGCTCGCCTCGCCTCGGCGTACGGATCCCAAGACCGGCGAGACGCACAAATCTGTACTGAAGCCAGTTGGACAATCCTTCCATGCCAAGAATTTAGATACCGACCGCAAGGTGGTGAATGATGTCACTCTCGAAGCAGCCACTCCTGAAGACGTTCATAACACCGTTAAGGTTATGGGTGGCGAAGACTGGGAGCTCTGGATGGAGGCGCTTGATTCTGCCGGTGTGCTTTCTGAAGGCGCGCAAACGGTCGCTTATTCATACATCGGGCCTCAAGTCACTTGGCCTATTTATAAAGACGGTACGATTGGTAAGGCGAAGGAGAACCTCGAGCAAGCGGGTCAGCGTATCGACGCGATCCTGAAGATGCATCGCGGTCGGGCCTTTGTCTCAGTCAATAAAGCAGTCGTTACGCAGGCTTCCTCGGCTATTCCTGTGGTCCCTCTTTACGTCTCGTTGTTGTTTAAGGTGATGAAGCCTGCGGGCACGCATGAAGGCTGCATTGAGCAGATCCAGCGACTTTTCGAAAAGCAGATGTATAACGGTAATGCGCTCGAGTTCGATGATGCCGGTCGCGTGCGCCTCGATGATCTCGAAATGAAGCCTGAAATTCAAAAAGCAGTCTTCGATGTCTGGCCAAAGGTTACCACTGAGACGCTCGATACGTATGGCGACTTTGCGGGTTACCAGTCAGACTTCCTTAAGAACTTTGGCTTTGGCCTTGCGGGCGTTGATTACGAACAGGCCACCGAAGTCGAACGTCCCATCGTCGACGCCTAATTCACGTGACCAAAGTTTTCTCCATAGCCAACCAAAAGGGTGGCGTCGGCAAGACCACTACCACGGTTAATCTTGGTGCTGGCTTGGCCCGTCTCGGAGTCTCGACCCTGATTATTGATTTAGATGCGCAGGCGAATGCCACGAGTGCTCTCGGTATCGAGAAACGTACAGGCGGATCCCTTTACCGCGTGTTGCATGGCGAAGGCTCGGCGATTGATCAAATCGTCAACACGACCACGAAGCACCTTGATATTATTCCGTCTGAAATAGATCTCGCGGCGATTGAGTCTGAACTCGCCCAGGCCGAAGGTTTTCTTGGCAAACTTCGCACCGCGCTGAAGCCCATTATCGATTCTGGGAAATACCAAGCGATCATCATTGATTGCCCGCCTGCCCTCGGCGTCCTGTCGATGAGTGCCTTAGCGGCTTCCGACCACTTACTCGTAGCCTTGCAGACAGAGTACTTGGCGATGGAAGGTCTTGGACAAATCCTTGGCGTGGTTGATCAACTTAAAGACGCTCAAGCGACGTCGTCACTAACGATTGGCGGAATTATTATGACGATGTATGACGTCCGGACAAATCTTTCACGACAAGTCGTCGACGAAGTGAAGAAGCATTTCCCCGCACTCGTGCTTGCGAGCTATATCCCGCGCTCTATTCGTCTCTCAGAGGCACCTAGTCACGGAAAGACCATTTTTGATTACGACATTCATTCGCCAGGTGCAGCGGCTTACGAAGCCTTGGCTAAAGAAGTTAAAAAGCGCTTCGCGTTATAAACGAGAAGACTAGCTGAAGGTTAAGCTTAGCCGACGTAAGGCTTCAGCGCCGCGTTGAGCTCTTTGACGCGCTCGGTAAGGTCTTTACGGAGTTTAGCCGCCTCTGTCACGGAACTGTTCTCCTTCGTTTCGACTACGCGCTTATGTTTTTCGACTTCTGCGAGTTTTGCCCGAAGTCGGTCGAGTTCTTTGCGTTCGGAGGCAAGTGATGAGACAACGGTTTTTAACTGTGAGGTTAAATTGTCAGGACTGCCAATGTTACGGTCCAGGTAGTCTTTGATGTCTTGTTGAATCTCCTCCTGTTTTTTCTCCAAAGATTTAATCTGACGTTCCTTGTCGATGACGCTGTTGCGCTCGCGTTCTACGATTCGCTCCGTTGTCGTGGAATCGTTGCCGCTGCGTGTGGCTTGTGATTCAAGGTCTAGCAGGGTGGAGTACTCTTGGCGCATACGCTCAACGCGCAACGTGCTGAATGTATTGCGCAAGCCGGCTACATCAGCCGCTGGTACGCTATACGTCTTGGTGTTGACGGTTAGTTTTGCAGGACCGCTGTACGATGCGACTAGGGTGACCGAGGGTACCTCCAGACGGTCAATCGCCAGAGCCATCGTTGTGGAAAGTAGAATAAAACCAAGGATCCCTGTAATACGCATGGCAGTGTTCTAACCGCAGCGACGGTTAAGCGAAAGAGGAAAGATTGGCCAAGGAGTCTTTGTAAGGCATGGCTTGGCTTTCAGAGGGCCAAAGCTATGACTCGTGTGTAATGGAAAAGACCTATCAG
>CAIYUD010000114.1 GCA_903929325.1 uncultured Opitutia bacterium
GAGACTAAAGCTAAAGGACTAAGGACTAAAGAAAGGCCATCCGGTGACGGGTGGCCTTTTTGTTAATAGCGATACTGGGATAGGGACCTAAGAGAGACTAAAGCTGAAGAGACGACTCGCCCAGAGGGCTCGACGATACGCTACGCTGACGATCGGTGACTAAGGTCACCTTGACGACTCGCCTTCGGCTCGACGAAAAGCTACCATACTTCGTCAGCGCCAGCGTACCGTCAGCGAGCCTTGGTGAGCGTGTCGTCAGGCCGTAGGCCGTATCGTCAGCGCAGCGTACCGTACTTCTTCTCCGCGTTAGCGGTCCTTCGCCTGCAGCCAATTGCCCACGCAAGCGCCGCAATACATAAGCCATAGGTCGAAGGTTCAGGCACGGCGACAGGGGAGGGCATCCACGTTAAATAAAGACCGTCACCTGCGACAACCTGTTGTTCCCAAGTGCCCGCGATGGATGATACGTCGGCCTCCAAGTTAAAAAGGCCAGTGATGGAACTGCCTGCAAAGAGGCCTGCGATTTTGAATGCGTGTGCATCCATCCAAAACGCAGAATCGCACGCGCCGTTAAAGTGAACCTGCAGCGTGGCGCCATCTTCAATGTTAAGGCCAAGACCAGCTACATCGATAGCCCCGAATAAATTCCCGCGTTCTCCGGCGGTTGTGCCGTCGACGTATCCAGATGTGGGATCTCCGCTGACGTACCAATCAACATGGGACTCTCGGCCATAGTTAACACCACCCGTAAATTCACAGACACCAAACCAATCCATGATCACATGATTACCTTGAATGGAAATCGCGCTGCCAGCGAACTGGGTATTGATTGCGCTTAGGACGCCCTCGACGACTAAGTTATTCAATTCAAGGTGCGCGCCCATTGCGGAAAGGCTGCCCGTTGATGTAATCGTGCCAGATAGCTGGCCTGTATTCTGCGCAAAAATTTCGCCAGTATAAATTCCTCCGACTAAGCTACTGTCGCCGCGAATTTGTATGGGCCCCGCAAACGTTTTCCCATCGCAGGCGACCATGCCGCCTTCGATGACAGTACCTTCCAAAAAACTTACAGAACCATGGATATGCAAACTGCCCGTACCGCGCTTTGTAAAACCGCCATCACTCAACATATTTACCCCGATAAGCACATCCGCTTCATTTTCCACAAGCAGTGAAGCAACCGTTAGCGTGCCCGACGTCCCCGTAATTGCCCCAGCATTCAGCGTAACGGCCGCGACCGTTTGTTGATTCGCACCAAGGTCTACTGAGCCCCCACTCACAACCAACTGACCTTCTGTAGCCAGTGTAGCTGTCGCATTGGCTAATTCGAGCCTACCGCCACGGACAAATGTTCCGCCTGTATAGGTATTCATCCCGGAAAGCCTTTGGGTAAATCCAGGCCGCGCCCCATTCACAGTTAAGCCCAACTTCCAGCCTTCGGGATCTGAAATGACTCCTGCAAAGTCTCCATCAAACTCTGTCGGCGCATTGGCGACGCCGCCAACGCCTATCGTTAGCATACGATGGTCTGTAGCTACACCGCCGATGACTTGACCCGTTGCCGTGCCACTGAGGGAGCGCAGGCAAAAATCATTTCCACCTAAATCAAAAACACCGGCTAAACCTTGAAGGCCTCCATGGTAGGCGACGTAATCAAATGGAAGAGTAATAGTGTACGGGTTATAACCATTAGCGCGCACGGTGGCGCCCTCGGCAATCTCTGCGATCCCGTTGAGAGAATTTCCAAAAAGATACCCGAGCTCAGTTGTTCCTTCGAGTGCACGTAGTTGCAGGGATTGCTTCGCTAAGTTTCCGACGATTGCCTCGCCTAATCGTAATGTGCCTGTGCCAACTTTAGTAAAATACCCACTCGCACCGAGCTTCGTCCCAAAAGCGTTTTTAATCAGCAATGTGCCGCCCTCGGCTACATCCCATACCGCTTGGCTCATCGGCATTGTGCCCGAGGCCGCCTGCCGTCCGTTCACTGAAATGTCCAAGGTATAGCAGTGGGCGTCAGCAACAGTGATAGAATTTACGTAAAACTCAGCACCCGTGGTTCCGCGCAGTGTCATGTCGTGCCCAGCGCTAAAATAAAGATTCAGAGCACTCCCTGTGTCAGGGTAACTTGTGTTCACTGAAATCAGTGCCGGGATAGTGTTGGTTTCCGAAAAATAAACGGTGTCGCCACCCGCCGGCAAAACGTCCGAAGACCAATTAGCTGCCGTACTCCAAGATGAGTTTTGGCCTTGGTTATCCCAGCTGATCTCTGCGCACGGACTTTTTATGCAGGGGCTAATTAGAAGTAAGAGACTTTTTGCGAGCTGACGTGAGTGCATGCCTTGGAAATGCGATGCTTGCTCTCCAAAACCACTGCAGGGACGCCCTAAGGCTATCTTCCTTAATCTCCGCCGAGCTATTCCTGCTTCCCGTCCTTCAGCGGCGTCTTTATAACATTAGGGTGTTTCGGGTCTTACTCATCATCGCCTTCTTTTGCGCCGGATGCGTTGTGTCTAAACCTGAGTTAACAGATAAGACCGCGCTCTATTTGAAAGGTCGTTGGCTTGGGCCTATCTGGGTTGCCGAAAATCCTGAGTTTGATGAGTATGCAGCGGCCCAGTCTTTAGCGGATGCCTGTAAAGAGGTTACCGGCGTGCGCCCTGAGATCCGCCAAGAGGGTAGCGGGGTGATTGCATCTGGTCCTGGTATTGCATTGGGGCGCACCTTGGCCGCCACAAAAGCAGGAATCGTCGCACCAGTGGCAGATGGCGACACGGCTGTCAGGGCGACACGTGGACAGCTTGTCTACCTTGTCGGCAACACCCCGGCGGCCACCTACATCGCCACCGGGCGTTTTTGCGAGCAAGCGCTCGGGATGATCTTCGTAATGCCAGGCGTGAATGGTACCGACTTCAAACCTCTGCGAGAAGTCGGACTGCCAGCTGACGAAGTCTGGCGCCCAAGCTTTGCCTGGAGGTCTGTATCCGGAATGATTGACTCGGAGTCCATTGCGTGGGCTCGGAGGGTGGGCTACGGAGAACGCCCAAATTGCACGCACGGACTTTATGCAGCGTTGGGTGCAAAGCCCGAGTTTGTGGTAAAGGGGAATTCTGAGACAGACGCGACTGCCATCGGTGGACGCTCCGCCCAGCCCAAACTTTCGCATCCACAAGCAGCGAGCGCAGTTGCGTCGTACAGCAGGGCCTGGTTCGCAAAGAATCCTCAGGCGCTCGCAGTCAATCTAGGCATCAACGATTCGCTTGTTTATGAAGACGCCGATGTTGCTCAGCCCAAGGGTATGTATGATGGACGGCCTAATCGGTCGGATTACGTTTTTGACTTTCTAAATAAAGTGGCAGCGCTCGATTGGGCTCTGCCTGGCGATCATGCCATCGGGTGCCTTGCGTATTTGGACGCAGCTGCCTGCCCCAAGGTGAAAGTTAGCCCCGTTATCTTTCCGGCTATCTGTGCTGACCGCATTCAGTATGCGAACCCTGAGTTCGCAAAAATGGATGCAGCGAATCTCGCTGCGTGGGGACGCAGTGGCGCCCGTCGCTTAGGCGTTTGGGATTATTGGTTTGGTCGCGATGTGGTGATCCCGCGCGTGCATTTGCCAGCGTTAACACAATCCATCCAGGCTGCCCATAAGGCAGGCGTTTCGTCATGGTTTGCCGAACTTGATCCTCTTTGGATTTATGATGCGCCGAAGGCCTGGATCGGTGCTAAATTACTGTCAGACGCCCGCGCAGACGCTGCACAGCTGACACAGCAATGGTTTGATGCGGCCTATGGTCCTGCCTCACCCGCAATGATTGCCCTGTTTAGTCGCATTGAAGATGTCTGGGGTTCGATGGCCCAGCATCGTATGCCTGGGCAATGGCTGGTTGGCTGGCGCGATGGATGTTCGGCGGCTGAATTACTTTCACCTGAACTCCAGGCTGATGCCGAAAAAGATTTAGCCGAAGCGCAAAACGCGCTGGCAGGCGCACCTATCGATGCCCGTTACAATCGCATGCGTATGCGCTTAGCGCAATTTATTGTCGCATGGAAACTCAGTGTAGCTGAAGCCGAGCGCGCACGATTAGCGAATACAGCCGCACAAAAAAGCTCAGATACGACTCTTTTGCGTTGGCAGAAAATGATGACAGCAGAATTAGCGCGCGATCAGGCTGAGAGTGAACTTCTGCGCGCTCAATGGCCTGGCAGTCTTCCTGTGAAGTGGTCTGCTTCAGTTCAGCCCAATCCTTGGCCTTTACTAGCTGCCCAGCTTTCTGTCGAGGAGCGCAAGCAACTGATTATCCCTAGCGAAGCGCCTGCGGCAGCGCGCATTGCCATACGCATGGCTGACACAACCTTGCCACGCGTCGTTGCTTGGAAGGGTCTATTACATCTCCCGGGTGGAGAATGGACGACGCGGCTAGCATACCCTGCAGCTGTTTCCTCGTCGCGTAATTTTTTGACGATACGTGCGCCACAAGGACGGCTGTTTAAGCGCGTAACAGTTGCCGCAGGCGAAGTGATCCGCGTCAGCATCGATGCCGATGTTGCAGAATCTATTTCTGAAGGCGCTGTCGTGCTGGCGGTGCGTTTCCCGGAAACACCTAAAGCGCCTGCCGCCCCGAAGGTGCTGCATGCGCCCCCGCCTCCGCCTGCATCCAAAACATTGCCCTACAGTGTTCGCGTTTGGGGTCGCACGGTGCTTGAAGTACCCGTTGGCGCGAACGTGGGCACGGTTGCAGAGGTCGAGATTGCCTTTACGGATAGCCTACCAACCCTCCGCGAAGTGACCATCGAGCGCATCTCCCTACAATCTCGCTGACCGTGACTAAACGAATTTTCGACATCTTCTTTTCGCTGGGCTGGCTGATTGTTTTTTCGCCACTTCTCGTGGTTGTTGCGATTCTTGTTCGTATGAAGCTTGGGTCGCCCGTGCTCTTTTTGCACGAGCGGCCTGGCAAAGACGGTAAGCCCTTCCGAATTGTTAAGTTTAGATCGATGACTGATGCGCGGGATGCAGAGGGAAAGTTACTTTCTGATAACGAACGTCTCACTGCTTTCGGAAAATTTTTACGTGCCTCTACGCTCGATGAGTTTCCAGAGATGTGGAATGTCTTGATAGGTGAGATGAGCGTGGTCGGTCCACGGCCGCTGATGATGAGTTATCTTCCGCGCTATAATGCCACCCAACGCCGTCGTATGGAAGTCCGGCCAGGCGTTACAGGCTGGGCTCAGATCAATGGTCGTAATGCGATTAGCTGGGAGCAAAAATTCGCACTCGATGTGTGGTATGTCGACAACCAGTCACTATGGCTCGACGCCAAAATCATCTTCCATACCTTCTTTAAGGTCTTTGCGCGCTCGGGCATTAATCACTCAGCCGAACAGCCGATGCCGGAGTTTTTGGGCGATCGAGAGTGATTAATTAAGCGCTAACATTATGCCACTTAGTTCGTAGGCTTGGTGTTGTCTGTCATTAGAATGCAGACATGAAAATCGTTTGTCTGTTAGCAGTCTTTCGTTATTCCTGAATCACATACAAAATGTTCATGGCGGCCTCAAAAACCATTTTTATTACAGGTGGCTCCGGGTTTATCGGCTCAACGCTTGTCAGGCGTTTAGTCTGCGACGGACACCGAGTGGTAAATTTAGATAAACTTACATATGCGGGAAGCGCCTTGTCGCTCATAGCTCTTAAAGACCATCCCGCCTATAAGTTTGTCCATGGCGACGTTTGTGACGGGATCCTTCTGCGGGATATATTCACGGAACATCAACCAGAATGCGTAATGCATTTGGCCGCAGAGTCACATGTTGACCGCTCTATTTCTGGTCCAGAAGTTTTTCTACAGACGAATATTTTTGGTACATTCCGGTTGCTTGAGGCTGCGTTGAGTTATTGGAAAAACCTCAGCGAGCCTCAGCGGGAAAAGTTCCGATTCTTGCAGGTATCTACTGATGAAGTTTTCGGGTCATTAGGACCAACTGATAAACCATTTAACGAAAGCTCGGCTTATCAGCCACGCTCGCCTTATAGCGCAAGCAAGGCTTCTGCTGACCATTTAGTTTCTACATGGCACGCAACTTACGGCCTGCCGACGGTGATAACTAACTGCTCTAACAACTATGGCCCCTATCAGTTTCCAGAAAAACTTATCCCTGTTATCATCAGAAATGCATTAATGGGGCAGCCAATCCCTATTTATGGTCAAGGTGCGAATGTTCGCGACTGGTTGTATGTGGAGGATCATGTGACTGCGCTAATAGCTGCGATGAATAAAGGAGTGCCAGGGCGCAATTATGTGATTGGGGCACAGAACGAGCAAACCAACCTCGACCTCGCACGTTTAATTTGTCGAATCTTAGACGAACTATCTCCGCTCAAAGACGGTGCGTCTTATAGCCGTCAAATCACTTTTGTGGAGGACCGCGCTGGGCATGATTTGCGGTATGCGATTCAACCTGCACGCGCTCACGCCGAGCTAGACTGGCGCCCACAATTCGCCTTCGCAGACGCCCTGCGCGCAACTGTTGCCTGGTATCTGATGCACAAGAATTGGCGGGAAACGGCGACAGCTCTACCGGTCGCGCAACAATGAAAGGCATCATTTTAGCAGGAGGTTTAGGCACGCGCCTTCACCCGCTTACTCTAAGCACGAATAAGCATCTACTCATGGTCCACGACCAGCGCATGATTCATTTTCCGCTCTCCACGTTACTTTCATCGGGCATCAATGAAATCCTGATTATTTCTAGCGTGAGTGATTTGCCAGAGTTTCGTCTGTTACTTGGCGACGGATCGGCATTCGGAGCTCGCTTCACTTATGCTGAGCAGCGTGTACCTAATGGGATCGCACAGGCCCTGCTCATCGGCGAAGCATTTATTGGCGAAGACTCGGTATGTCTTATCTTGGGGGACAACTTAATTGATGTTCCTGAAATTAACACAGCGATGAGATCGCATGCGTATCTCGAGGGGGCAGTTATTTTTGCGAAACCTGTAAAAGATCCTGAACGGTTTGGCGTGGTTGAGTTAAACCACGCAGGTAAGCCGATCTCTCTCGACGAAAAACCTATAAAACCTCGCTCTGCCTACGCAGTGCCTGGATTGTATCTGTATGATGCAACCGCCGTGCGACGTGCGAAAGCCTTGCGACCTTCTTTGCGTGGCGAGTATGAAATTACCGACTTAAATCGTAGTTACCTTGAGGACGGCTCACTCAGAGTTGTTTGCTTGCCAGATACAACGTTTTGGATGGACATGGGAACTCATGAGTCATTGCAGGCGGCTGCGGATTACGTAAGGTCTGCACAGGCATCTTCAGGGCGTAAGATAGGGTGCATCCAGCAGGCAGCTGTTGATGGCGGCTTAACAGTTAAGCAACCGTCACGATGATTCTTTTGCTCGGTGGCACCGGATATATTGGTGGGGCATTTGTGGCTGCGATGCAGAGCCGGCAGCTTTCTTTTAAAAACCTATCACGTTGCGAGGTTGATTATACTGATCCGATAGCTTTGGCTAATTTTCTGCACGAGCATCGCCCAGAATTTGTTGTGAATGCCGCTGGTTATACTGGAAAACCCAATGTTGATGCTTGTGAAAGTCGTTCGGTCGAAACAATCGCTGGCAACGTAGAGTTCCCCCGCCAGCTCGCCATGGTTTGCGCAGAGGCAGGCGTGCCTTTCGCCCACGTTTCATCTGGATGTATCTATACAGGCTGTAAGGTGGCGACCGCAGATGGATTGACCGTTGAACGTGATGTCAATTCAGTGCACGTGCGTCGGCTGGCTATGAACTCTCCCGATACGATTCAAGGCTTTGACGAAACCCATGAACCCAATTTTACCCGGTCACACGGTACTTGTAGCCTTTATAGCCACACCAAGGCGCTGGGCGAGTCTGCTATCAAAGGAATCGGTGAGCATTACATTTGGCGGTTGCGGATTCCTTTTGACGCCCATGATGGCCCTAGAAACTACCTGTCAAAACTCCAGAGCTATCCCAAAGTTTATAGCGCACTTAATTCTCTTTCTCACCGCACCGATTTCGTGGAAGCTTGTCTCGATAGTTGGGTGAAGCGCATTCCGTTCGGAGTCTATAATGTCACAAATCCTGGGTACGTTTCCACAGAGTATGTGGTTGGGCGCATTCGTAAGCTGCTCGGGACAAAAAAAGAATTTATATATTGGAAGAACGATGAAGAGTTTTACCAAGAGGGAGCCATTGCTCGTCGATCCAATTGTGTTTTAAATAGTGATAAGCTTGCACGTGCTGGAATAAAGTTACGACCTGTCGAAGAGGCGCTTGATAACGCATTGCAATCGTGGCGTCCAGCTATGCACACATAAAATGTCCCGCGCACGCCCGTTACAGGACAAGTCCATCCTCATTGTTATGCCAGATGCCTACGGCATTCACGAGGCGTTCTCTGAAAATCTTAAGGCACTTGGCCTGCGCTTCGTATTACATGCCTATGATGCTAGGCTAAAGAAATTTTACGGCACACCCACGTTATGGCGCCGAGTGCGTATCTGGTTTGGGTGTCTCTTTCGCCGCTCTCGTTCCATGCGGATAAACCGCTCGCTAAAAGCGTCGAGAGAGTTTACGCAAAAATTCTCTACATTAGGAACGTTTGATTACGCTCTTATTATCCGACCAGAATTTCTCAGTCATGAGAACGTTGCGACTATTAAGGCTATTTCAGAAAATTGTTATGGCTACTGCTGGGACGGCATGACTCGGTGCAAAGAGGCACTCGAGTACAGAAAATATCTCAAAAAACTTTACGTATTCGACCCGGTTGATGCGCGCCCAGAAGAAGGAATGCCTTTGATCACCAACTTTTATTTTGATTGTTACCCGGCGTACCTACCAGAAGTTGCTATAAAAAAGGCCGATGTCTTTTTTATCGGCACCTATGACGTTCGTGTGCCGCTTGTCGCTGAGATTTGCGAAAAGTTGCGCGGGCTTGGCCTAACTTTAAATACCCAATTTCATATTCGCAGTAAGCCGTTACTGCCGATTGCGCATCCAGATTATTTTCAATTTTATGCGAAATCGAAGCCTTACAAGGACGCGCTGGCGGAGCTAGCCCAAGCGCTGATCGTGCTCGATGTCCATCGGGCAGATGTCCACAGCGGGCTTTCGCTTAGAGCTTTTGAAGCCTTGGGTCATCATAAGAAGCTCATCACCACGTGCCCGTTGGTAAGGAGCTATGCTTTCTATCACCCGAATAATATCTACTGTTACGGTCACGAATCGCGAAGCCTTGCAGATTTTTTAGCGGCTCCGCTGGTGTCCGTTGACGAAGATTCGCGCCGCTACTACGGCTTAGAACAGTGGCTTGGTCGTGTTTTTGAGCTAACGTGACTTCGCAAAAATAACCTCCTTCAGCGCATACACGAATCGGCGGATTTCCTGCCAGCCTTTATAGGACTTAATCAACGCAAGTTTTAGAAGTGATTGTGTTGGGCGTGGCTCCACGTATCCGATTGTTGATTTATAGAGTATAGCATCGGGGCCGAGTGTTGCTGGTCGTGGGCTTGTCGCACGTATGCGCAAGTTATCTTCCCAAGGGCGATCTATAGCGTGATCGATGGGCTCGCGGATTTCTTTGAGTGATTCGAGGTAACGCTGCGCGGCTTTACGACGGATTAAGTAGCATGCACACGATGTCGTCCGGGTTAATTGTACGCACAAGCTATACTGTCCACTCAGTCGGCGAACATTTACCGGTGTTCCTTTATGCCAGTAAAAAAGCTTCACGACGTCCCAGTCGTCTTTCGATGTAATTACTTCAATGACTTCAACCGCTCCTTCTTTCAGCGAGCAATCATCCTCCATAATAATGGCCCACTCACTATCCGTCGCTAGGAAGGCTTCGTAGGCTTTAAGGTGACTTAGGTAGCACCCAATTTCTCCGACGCGTGGAGTTCCAACGGTATTGCGTAAGGCATACCCAGCCTGATCTACGGGCGGCCGGGCGACATCTTTCCCCACGACTGCCGAAATCCTCCGCAGATCGACTGCGAAGCCTTCATTTAACTTCAGGAATCTGCTCAGACGATCTGTCGACTGATCCAAATTAATAAAGAATACAATCGGTTGAGGTTTTGAGCCTGTCGACATGATGGTGAGTTATATAGGTGGTGCGGGCGGAGGGAGTCGAACCCTCGTCTCAAGCTTGGGAAGCTCACATAATAGCCGTTATACGACGCCCGCAAGCGTGCCGACAGCCTTGCTTGGGGCACCCGACGTGGAAAGCCGAAACGCACGACAAGGAACATCCCTAGAAGACAATGGTCAGAGGCATAGTGAAAACCTGCTATTTTTATCTCGGAATACTTTGCTCCTCGTTAGTTTGGGCCGGCGATGAGCCAATCGTTGGACAAGCCGTGTATGGTTGGAAATTGGTGTGGGCCGACGAGTTCAGCACACCCGGGCGACCCGATCCTTCGAAATGGGATTACGAACGCGGATTTGTGCGCAACCACGAGCCACAGTTTTATCGCCCCGAAAATGCTACCATCGCTAACGGTCGACTCGTGATCACGGCCCAGCGAGAGCATTTCGTTAACCCGGGTTATCAGGCAGGAGCAAAGAGCTGGGATAAAAGCACGCCCTCAGCCGAATATACATCAGCTAGTCTTACCACCAAAGGCAAAGCTGCCTGGCTTTACGGAAAATTTGAAATACGCGGACGGCTGGATACACGCCAAGGTCTTTGGCCCGCCTTTTGGTTTATGGGCACGCAGCATGGTTGGCCGAAGTGTGGCGAAGTGGACTTGATGGAGTGGTACGAAGGCGAATTACTCGCTAATGCGTGCTGGGGGCCTGATTCGAGTCATCAGAAATGGGACACAACGCGCCGGAAGAGCGACCAGCTTAAGGCCCTCTATCCGCAGGACGGCTATAAAGACTTAGCAACATGGTCGCATGATTTTCATACGTGGACGATGACCTGGGACGCCCAGTCCATCACGCTGGCCGTTGATGGGCATCTTTTGAATCAGACCGACATTACTGAAACAAAAGTGGGGGCAGACTTAACCTTTCAAGGTCCTATGTATATGATCTTAAACTTAGCCGTTCGCGAAAAGGACCAACCCGAAAAGACAGCTTTCCCAGCCATCCTCGAGGTCGATTGGGTACGTGTCTGGCAGCGTCCATAAGCAAAATCGAGAGCAAGGCTTTCACAGGATTAAAGGGGTTAAGGGGCTTAACTTCAACCGCCTGAACATCGTGCACGGCTTCCCCTTGCTCCCAGCCATTGGCCTGTCCTACCTTACCCCTTGAGTATGGCAGTCGAGCCCAACAGTCAGGACTTCGTGCACCTGCACGTGCATACCGATTACAGTATGTTGGACGGATGTAGCCGGATTGATCGCTTGATGAGCAAGGCCTGCGACATGGGAATGCGAGCTGTTGCCATCACGGACCATGGCAACCTTTTCGGACTTTTTGACTTTTGGAATGAAGCTAAAACCCTTTCGAAGAAGGGTGACAAAAAAATTACACCCTTGTTGGGATGCGAGCTATACCTCGTTTGGGATCACCTCAATACCGCTAAGCCGGACCGTCGTGAGCATAAGTACTATCACATGGGAGTGCTGGCTCGCAATTTCGAAGGCTATCAAAACCTGACACGCCTTGTCTCGAATGCGCATACCGTCGGCCTTCACTATAAGCCACGCACCGATCTCGAACAGTTAGCAGCGCATGCTAAGGGCCTCATTGGTTTTAGCGGATGCCTACAGGGAGTTATCCCGCAGCTCCTTTTGCGTGGAGATATCGATGGCGCTCGTGCGGCCTGCGGTAAATTCATCGAAATTTTTGGCCGGGAAAACTTTGTTATCGAGTTGATGGACCACGGACTTGAGGAGCAGAAGTCGATCTTGGCTCCTCTCTTGCAACTAGCGAAAGAGTTTAACCTTCGTGCCGTTGCGACGAACGACGTACACTACGTTGAGTCCACTCACAGTGGCGCGCACGACGCCATGCTGTGCATCCAAACAGGCGCGCGCTTAGCGGATGAACGCCGGATGCGCTATTCGGCTAAAGAGTTTTACTTAAAGAGTGAGGCTGAGATGCGTCGGGTCTTTTCGGAAGTTCCTGAAACGATTACCAATACCGTCGCCATCGCGGAAATGTGCGATGTCGCTCTGCCTGTCGGCAAAAGCTTTTACCCCGTTTACCCGATTGAAATCAAATCGCGGCCTAAGAACTCACCACGTATCGAGAAAATTCTCGATGGCTACGAGGCACTTAAAAATGAATTAGCAACTTCCGCCGGGAAAAAGGCAGACTTTACTATCCCTGAAAATCTGCGCGAACCGATGCGCACCCCTGGCACGCTATTACTCAATGAAGTTAAAAAGGGCCTGAAAGAGCGCTACGGAGTCGACTACGATAACGCGAAGCATCAGGCCGATGATAAGGTTCCTGGCCCTAATCAAATCAGTCCTGCCGAGCTTATCCGGCGTATTGATTTCGAACTAGGGGTCATTGCGGGAACCGGTTTCGTCGATTACTTCCTCATCGTCTGGGATTTCATTGATTGGGCCCGTCGCCAAGGAATCCCTGTGGGTCCTGGCCGCGGATCAGGCGCTGGCTCGCTCGTAGCCTATTGCTTAAAGATAACCGACATTGATCCGATTCGCTTCGGGCTGCTTTTTGAGCGCTTCCTGAATCCCGAGCGCGTTTCTGCGCCCGACTTCGATATCGATTTTTGCATGCGCCGTCGCGATGAAGTCGTCGACTACGTCCGCAAGAAATACGGCGAAGACCGCGTCGCTAACATCATTACCTTTGGTACCTTTGGTGCAAAGATGGTGGTGCGAGATTTAGCGCGCATTCGTGGTCTCGAGTTTAGTGAAACCAACCGCTTAGCGAAGCTCGTTCCCGACGATATCAATATCACCATCGAGGATGCGCTTGAGAAGTCAGCCGAGCTCAGCCACGAGGCGGAGGTCAATCCGACAGCGAAGGAAATTATCGACCAAGGGCTCGTTATTGAAGGCATGGTCCGTAACAGCGGAAAACACGCCTGCGGCATGATTATCGCCGACCGACCGCTCACTGAAATTATTCCGGTGACGATGCAGGAAGGCAACTTAACCACTCAGTACGCCAAAGACCCCGTTGAAAAACTTGGACTGCTGAAGATGGATTTCTTGGGACTTAAGACGCTCACCGTTATCGATGACGCACAGAACCTTGTACGCCGCCATCGCCATCTCCCAGATTTCGAAATTGAAAAAGTCCCATTCGATGACGCGCCGACGTTTAAATTGCTCAACGACGCTCGGACCATCGGAGTCTTCCAACTTGAATCAGGCGGCATGCAGGCACTCTGCCGTCAGTTCAGCATCGCTTCCATTGATGAGATTGTCGCCCTCATCGCACTGTATCGTCCAGGACCGATGCAGTTTATTCCCGACTACGTGCGCGGGAAGAAGGATCCCAAGACCATTCGATACGCCCATCCCTTGCTCGAAAAGGTCGCTAAAGAAACCTGCGGCATCTTGGTTTACCAAGAACAAGTGATGGAAGTTGCTCGAGTTGTTGCTGGCTACTCGCTCGGCGGCGCCGACTTACTCCGCCGCGCAATGGGTAAAAAGATTAAGGAAGAGATGGATCAGCAACGTTCCATCTTTATCGAGGGTGCTGCGAAGACACATAAAATTGAAAAGAAGACGGCCGAAGAAATTTTCGCGATTCTCGAAAAGTTTGCTGAATACGGTTTCAACAAGTCGCACTCGGCAGCGTACGCAATTCTCTCGTATCGTACAGCGTACTTGAAGGCAAATTACCCTGTAGAGTTTATGGCGGCGGTGTTGACGTCCGAACAAGGCAACGCAGATAAGCTCGGCGAGTTTGTCGCTGAGTGTGAATCACTGGGCATTCGCATGTCGGGCCCAGATATCAATTTGTCGGAAACGAATTTCACTCCGGCACACAAAGAGAACGCTATTCGTTTCGGCTTAGGGGCAATCAAAGGCGTAGGTGAGGTTGCCGCGCGGGCTATTGAGGCCGAGCGAGCCAAGGGTGGACCCTTTAAGGGCCTGGACGACTTGGTTGGCCGATTGGCTGAGGGTGACGTCAATGCGCGCACGCTCGACTGTTTGATCCGTGCAGGCGCTCTCGACTTTACGAAAGAGGACCGTCAGCACCTTGTTGACTCGATTGAGTCGGTACGCCGACGTCACGCTAATGACCGTAAAGAGCGTGCTGCAGGGCAGGGCAGTCTATTTGACTTAATGGGCGGCGACGCGGCTGGGTCGCTCTCGGGCGGTGATCCTATTTTACGTAAGTCAGCCCCGATGCCCTCGATGGAACGACTGCGTGATGAAAAGGAGTTGCTTGGTCTTTACCTATCAGGACATCCCCTAGCAGACTTCCGTGGGCTCGATGAAGCGGTGGCAACATTCCACGGTTCATTGGCTACTGTTGATCTCCCGAAGGAGGAGCGTCACCTCGTTCGCATTTGTGGCATCATTGGAAGTCTTGAGAAAAAGCTTTCGAAGAAGGACAACCGTCCGTGGGCACTTTTCAATATCGCTGACCGCACGCACAATTTGCAGGTCTTAATGTTTACGGAGGCTTATGAGCGCGCAGCTACGATTAAGGATGGCGATGCCCCATTGTTGATGGACGGCTCAATGGTCGCGGTTGATTGTCGCTTGGTGTATCGAGAAGAGCGCGGCGAATGGTCGCTCCAGGCTCATTCGATTCAGCCTTTGCGGAACTGTCCATCGCTGGTGAAACGCATTACGTTTGTTTTAAAACCTGGACCCGAAGGTGAAGCTTTCTTGGCTGAGCTCTCTGCATATACCCGCAAGGTCGATGGTACAGTCGCCGTTTCCATTGGTCTCATTCAGCCAGATGGCCGCGTCTTGGTTTCAGATGCTGCTCGCGGCATGACGACGCGATTTGATCCTGAATCTTATGCAACGTTTGGTAAGCATCCGGGTTGCGCGGGCGTACAAGTTGATCCGGTGCCGCCTTCATCACCCCCGCAGCGTAAGTACGGAAATCGCAACTGAGGCGGTCTTAGAACGTCAGCGCTGTCGGCTTGAGTGGCTCAACCTCAAACGTGCGGACTTTATCACCGAGCCGCAGAGAGATGCGGTGGTAATTTGCCTTCACGACTAAGTCACGGATAGCGATGGTGCCGTCGGCTTGTCTCTCCCAGGCGAAGGCCAGTTCGCATCCGCCACGAGCCTCCGCTACGATACCACGCACGCGCCCCTTCTTCCATGACGTTGGGAGGGCTGGCACGAGTTCAATTGTCTCGCCGTCATACTGTACGAGTAGTTCGCAGATTGCTGCGGTACCGCCGAAGTTGCCATCGATTTGGAAAGGAGGATGTTCACAAAGTAAGTTGGGGTCACCGCGGCCAATGAGCAGGCGGAGTAACTTGGCGGCACGATCGCCGTCATGAAGACGCGCCCAGAAGCACGCCTTCCACGCCATCGACCAACCTGTCGAGGCATCGGTACGCTTTTCGAGCGTCGCGCGTGCGGCCGCTGCGAGCTCTGGTGTCTGGTGTACGCTGATGAGGTGACCTGGATAAAGTCCCCAGAGGTGTGAAACGTGACGGTGATGTGGCTCAGGTTCATCGTAGGGTTCGAGCCACTCTTGAAGTCGCCCATCCGGAGCGACGGTCATTTTGGCAAGGCGCCGACGCGTCTCTTCCCAGGTTTTGCGTTCATCGGCATCGAGATTCAGTACGATGGATAGCCAGCAAGCGGCGGTGAGCGTTGCCTCAACCACCTGTTGATCCATGGTCGCCCCGAGGCACATCTTATGGACCTCGCCGTTGGGCAGGCGGTAAGCGTTTTCAGGTGAGCTCGACGGTGCTGTGACCAAGCCTCGACCCGGTAATTCTACAAGTGTGTCTTGGTAGAAGCGTGCTGCGCCGCGAATGACCGGGTATGCCTGCTTATAGAAGGCATCGTCATACGTATAACAGAGGTGCCGAACTAAGTCAGTTGCGAGCCAGCCGTTGACTGCAGGGAGAAGTGTCCAGCCCGCACTGCCAGGATCTCCTGGAGCCGCCACCGCCCATGCATTTGAGGATATTCCGCCCTGCCAGCCGCGCGCATGAAAATACTGTTTTGCATAAGCCTCCCCGCTTTTCGCCATCGCAAAAATATAACGGTGATAAGGCGCTGCGTGATCAGCGAGGTTGGTGGGGTGCGCCGGCCAATAATTCATCTGCACATTAATATTGGTGTGGTAGTCTGCGTTCCAGGGTGGCGTGTATTCCTCAGCCCAGAGTCCTTGGAGGTTGGCGGGCAGGGCGCTGTCGGGTGCGGATGAGCCGACGAGCAAGTGACGTCCAAACTGCGCGTAGGTCGCAATTAGGTCGGGGTCATCTTCGCCTTTTTTTATACGAGCGACGCGTTCTGGCGTACTCAGCGCAAGTACCTCGGGCGGCGTACCTTCAATTTCTAAACTGAAGCGCGACATCGGCTCACGGGCTTGTCCGCCGAGCACCGCAATTGCGAGGTCAGCACCCTTGTCTTTATCTGGCAACGCTCGGTCGAGGTCCGCTTTAGCTTTGGCTGCCGGATCTGTTTCGGTAAATGAGGTGCGAACGGCAAACGCGACGACGGTGCGTCCACGCACCCCTTTAAGAATGATGCCGCTGGGCTGGATATCGCAGCTCGTTGCTTCGGCACGAACCCGAAGGCGTGCATGGTAGCGAACGCCAGGCTTATCAACATCGTTAGACGGAAGTTGGCCTTCCATGATAAGGTCTTCGCCTTCAATACGCATTGCCGCATTTTCTTTACGCGAAAGCTTGAACGTGAAGTCGTAAGGGCCCTCCGCGTCTTCAACCAGTGCCAAGACATTGGGCGATTTTAACGTTTGGACGGTTCGTTGATGATTGCCCGATTGAATGGTGGTCGCGCCAGTTCCGAGGTTAAGCGTACGGCGGTAATTGCCTGAGGTCGGCTGCGCTTGGGTGAAAACTAGATCAAGCGATCCGAGTGTTTGGTAGCACCCAAAAGTCATCTTAGGGCCCCGTCCACGTGTCATCCCCCATTCTTTAGCCGTCAAAGTGTTCTCCGCTAATTTCTCTGCTTCAGTAATTTTCCCGGCGAGGAGTAACTCGGTGACCTTCTTCCAGTCCGCATAAGCGTCTTCGCGGAGCGGGCTGGCCGCAGAACCCGACCATAGGGTTTGTTCATTCAGTACGATATGTTCTGTTTCTAAGTTTCCCCATACCATCGCCCCGAGTCGGCCGTTGCCGATAAGGCAGGATTCATGGAATGACTTGGCTGGGGCACTAAAAACCAGCTCAGGCAGCGCTTCGCGGGCACAAACGCCTATCCAGGCGAAGGGAAGGGCAAGAAGAAGGCGGGGCATGGTTTAAAGACAGGCAGGAAGGGGCACGGTTCACGCTTTTTGCCTTTTCCCTTAGCCCGCAAACGAGGACAGTTAAGCCATGTCGCCAGCCGACCAAGTAGCCCGCATTAAAGCCCGCACCGAAAGGGTCATCGGGGAGGATGCTCTTTTGGAGCGTTTAAAGGCTGGTAAGAAGTTGCGCGTAAAGCTCGGCGTCGACCCAACACGCCCTGATTTAACTTTCGGGCATATGGTATGCCTAAACAAGTTACGCGAGTTTCAGGATCTCGGACACCAAGCCGTACTCGTGATAGGGGATTTCACGACGCGCGTGGGCGACCCCACCGGACGTTCTTCTGCGCGGCCGGTGCTGACGCCGGAAGAGATTGCTGCCAATGCAGCGACCTACCTCGATCAAGCTTACCGCATTCTTGATAAGTCAAAAACAGAAGTTCGCCCGAACGGTGACTGGTTTGGTAAGATGTCGTTCCTCGATGCCATTCAGCTCTGCCGACATATGACAGTGCAGCAGATGCTTGCGCGCGAAGATTTTTCGAAGCGCCACGCATCCAATTCTCCGATCTCACTCGTCGAGTTTCTTTACCCATTATTGCAGGGCCACGATTCCGTTGAATTGCGTTCCGACATTGAGATTGGTGGCAGTGACCAGCTTTTCAACATGCTCGTCGGTCGCGATCTTCAAGAGAAGGCCGGCCAGCCACCTCAAGCCATTCTCACGATGCCATTGTTGGTGGGATTAGATGGAGAAAAGAAGATGTCGAAATCCCTCGGCAACTACATCGCCTTTAATGACACAGCGAAAGATATCTTTGGTAAAGTAATGTCGGTGCCTGATGTTACTATGTGGACTTATTACAGGCTATTGCTGGGCGTTGATGATGCTGAGATTACCCGTCGGCAAAGCGAACATCCCATGGAAATGAAAAAGCAGTTGGCGGCCGCCCTCACTGCCAAGTTCCATGGTGCTGAAGCAGGTGCCCATGAGCGCGCTCAATTCGAAAAAGTTTTCTCTAAAGGCGAAGCCCGCGACGACATGCCTGAGTTTGGTTGGGAGCAACTTGCTCCGGGTGCAACCGATGTAGGCGTCGTTGATCTCTTAGCCGCCACCAATCTCTTCCCGTCCAAGAAAGAAATTATGCGCCTGATTGAAGGTGGAGCTGTTAAAGTGGGTGACACGAAGGTCTCCGATCGAGCTTACCGGGTCACGCGACCCGAGGCTGATTTAGTGATACAGGCTGGCAAGCGGACGTTTGTGAAGGTGCGTCCGTGAAACTTTGGAGTTCTATTTATAAGCGTTGGAGAAAGCTTCGCCTCTTCCTTGGGACCTACCCGGATTCTGTGTGTATGGGCGTGCGCGTTCCCGCCAAACTTGTGCCTACGGAAAACCTTCGTCAATCGCTCGACACAAATCAATATGAAGCGGCCGAAGGATTCCTTGTGCGTGAACATCTTCCATCGGGTGTCACCGTCTTAGAGCTCGGTGCCTGTATGGGAATTATTTCTTCGCTGATTCTTTCGCGAAAACCGACCCGATTGGTTTCAGTCGAAGCCCTTCCTAATATGGCCAAGATTGCACGTCGTGTCGTGGCACATAATTATCCTCGAGCGCCATGGGAGTTGGTGATGGGCGCAGTTGGACCTATAGGCGTAAAAGAGGCTGATTTCTACTGGTGCAATAAATTCTACACGCTTTCAGGCGGCATTGTACCCCGCAAACCAATCCCGTTTTTGATGCGCGTATCCGTAGTTACTCTCGCCGATCTCATTCAGCGACACTCGATTCCAGTGAATTCTTGGTTAGTGATGGACATTGAAGGCACGGAGCTTGAGCTCGCTCGGAATCAGGCACCTGCACTCCGCCATTTCGTTGGAATAATCGTGGAGTGCCACGATACTCCTGAGGGTGCCTTTGTTGTCTCGCAGGCGGAAGTACTCGCGGCACTCGTTGATGCCGGTTTTACAATTATCTGTACGCAAAATGGTACGAGCGTGCTGCGAAGAAATTCATAGATTTTGCCTATTACTAAAGCGCTAGAAAGCCCGTTAATTATAGGTGGTAGGTCTGTTCTATGGACTTGATTCCCTTTGGCTCGCCCAAGAGAGGTTAATTGTTTTAGGGTTTATATTATGGATTTCGTTAAAGAGCTTCTCGAATACGTCCGCCACGCGAGCGTTTCTACCGATCCCGCTTTTGCCAATGGGATGAATGGGGCGCGCGAGAAGGCTTGCGACTTGCTACGTCGTGCCGGCCTTGAGGTCGAAGTCGTGCCAACGCCCTTACACCCGATTATTCTGGGTCGACGTAAAGGGCCTGCCGAATGGCCGCACGTTGTGCTCTACGGACATTACGATGTGCAGCCTGCTGAGCCGTTAGACCTTTGGACGACCCCAGCCTTCGAGCCTGTTGTTCGCGATGGCCGTATTTGGGGCCGCGGTACAGCTGACAATAAAGGCCCACACCTTGTCGCCATCGTGGCACTTGCCCGGCTCTTAGCGCGTCATCCCAATCTCCCTTTGCGCATCACGTTCTTAATTGAAGGTGAAGAAGAAATCGGCTCACCGTCTTTCCCGGCATTCCTTCAGGCTTATAAACAAGAACTCTCGGAAGCCGACTGCGTTATCCTTTCCGACACCGCCAGTCCTTCCGCGGACCAAATCGCAATTACCACTGCTTTGCGCGGAATTGTCGGAATGGAAGTTCGTCTGGTTGGACCACAATTCGATTTACACTCCGGACTGCATGGCGGAGCAGTTTACAATCCTATCCAAGCCCTTGCGGAAATCTGCGCGTCGCTGCATTTGCCTGACAATACCGTGGCCGTCGAAGGTTTCTATGAAGGCGTTCAGCAGCCTGCAGAATGGGAGCGTGCTGAATTGCGCAAGTTGCCTTTGACCGAAGCACAGTACCTTGCATTCCTGGGCGTTGATTCTCTACACCCTGCGCCTGGCTTAAGTGGACTTGAGGCTGTGCGCTTCGCGCCGACGCTCGAGTTCAATGGCATTGGTGGCGGTTACCAAGGTAAGGGATCCAAGACCGTTATCCCGAGCAAGGTCTTTGCGAAAATTACCTGTCGCTTAGTCCCTGGAATGAATCCTGAAGACATTTTAGCAAAAGCATCTGCAGCCATTCGTGCGCGCGCTCCCAAAGGCGTGAAAGTAGAAATTGAAATCAAACAAGGTAACGCTGCGTACTTTGTGTGTCCGCCAGGACGTCCGAATACGCCGAAAGGACAAAACCCTGTCCTCGCGCGCGCTTTCGCCGAAACAGAGTGCGCAATCACTGGAGCATTTGGTAAGCCACCCATCTTTGTGCGCGAAGGTGGTAGCGTCCCGATTATCGAAGATATTCGGAGGGAGACAGGTTTAGATTCCGTGATGATAGGGCTCTTTACCCCTGAATCGAATTTACACGCGCCGGACGAAAATCTGGACATCGGTATGGCCGAAAAGGCGATTAAAGCCTATGAAAGCCTCTTGGAAGGGGTCGCCAAGGGCGGCCGGAAGTAAGCCCTTCTGCCTTCCACTTTTCCTTTAAAGACCCTATACCGAAAGCCTTCCCATGGCTGTTTTCCGCAAGCGCACCCACACCCCGACGCCTAAAAAGAAGGACATCGCGGCGGGTCTTTGGACTAAATGCCCCGGTACGGGTGAGATGGTCTTCACGAAGGACCTCGAAGCTAACTGGAATGTCTTTCCCAGTGGGTATCACGACCGTCTCGGCGCCGATCGCCGTATTGAGCTGCTGATTGATAAGGGTACCTGGCGCGAGACGGATGCACGCCTCGTCTCCAAGGACCCCCTGCGTTTCACCGCGGGTGGCTCTTACCCAGAACGACTCCTCCAGCACCAACGTAAGTCGGGACTCCGCGATTCGGTTGTTTCGGGTACAGGGCTGCTTGATGGCATACCTGTTTCGTTAGCCGTGATGGACTTTGGATTCATGGGCGCATCGATGGGATCCGTTGCCGGGGAAAAAGTTACCCGCGCCATTGAGCGCGCGATCAAGGATAAGCGCGCCTGCATTGTTGTCTGCGCTTCGGGTGGTGCGCGCATGCAAGAAGGTATTCTTTCGTTGATGCAAATGGCAAAGACCTCGGCGGCGCTTGCGCGTCTGCGCGCAGCTGGACTTCCTTACATCGCGGTACTTACCAATCCAACGATGGCGGGCGTGATGGCAAGTTACGCAACTTTGGGCGACGTTATTGTCGCAGAGCCGCAAGCGCTTATCGGTTTTGCCGGTGCGCGCGTGATCAAAGAGACCACCAACCAAGATTTACCCGAAGGCTTCCAGACTTCCGAGTTTCTGCTGAAGCGTGGCCTGATTGATATGATTGTTTCGCGCAAAGAGATGAAGCCTCGCTTGGCGAGTCTGCTCCGTGCGGTGGGTCCTCGCTCGAAGCCTGCAAAGGCCCGTTAAGGTAATCGGCGCTGCCGATGAACTCTCCTGCTGCCACGCTCGCCTGGCTAACCAATCTCCGGGCTGGTGGGTCGCGGCTGGGTATCGAGCGTATGCGCGCGTTGATGGACCGACTGCAGCACCCGGAGCTAACGACGCCGTGCATTCATGTTGCAGGCACCAATGGCAAAGGGTCCACGTGTGCGATGTTGGAAGCCATTCAGCGCAAAGCAGGCGGTCGTTCAACAGGGCTTTATACAAGCCCACATCTCATTCATCTCGGAGAGCGCATTCAGCACAACCGTCGATTGCTTACCGACGCTTCGATTGTCGAACGCGTTGCGGCATTACGAGACACGGTCGAAGCAATCCATCGAGAAGCTCCTGACCTCGCGCCGACATTTTTTGAACTCATGACCTGCATGGCCTTTCAGGCCTTCGCAGAATGGGAAGTAGACATCGCCATTCTCGAAACAGGACTCGGCGGGAGGCTGGACGCGACAAATGTTTGTAATCCCCTCGTCACTGTAATCACGAGCATCGGTTTAGATCATGAAGAATATTTGGGAAATTCTATTGAATCAATTGCTGCAGAAAAAGCCGGCATCCTGAAGCCCGGTGTCCCTTGCGTTTTGGGTGAGTTGCCGTCGGAAGCTGAGATGGTTATCCGCGCCCGCGCCCATGAGCTTGGCGTAAAGGTGTATACTGTCCGTGAGCGATTTGGGGAAAATTTACCGAAGACCAATCTTGAAGGTAGGCACCAGGCCGTGAACGCAGGCTGCGCCTTGCTGGCTTCTGAGATTCTTAGCCAAAAATTACCATTCGATCCTGCGCTCGCCGAGCAAGCCCTCCAGTCTGTCGAATGGCATGCGCGCTGGCAGCGAGTTAGCCTGTCCGATGGGCGCAAACTGATTATCGATGCCTCTCATAATGAAGAAGGCGTACGGTCGCTCGAGCCACTTTTAGCCGGACTACATTCACCAACGGTGATCGTCGGAGCTACCGGGTTAGCACGTGCCTTGCCCTTGTTGCAGTGCGTCGCTCGTTATGCAGGCGCGCTACATTTAGTTGAGCCCGCCAACGAACGGGCGCTTTCACACGCTCAACTTGCTGAATTACTGCCTCCCCTCAAGATCCCTGTCCACCGCTCAAAGGTCAGTGAACTCTTCCCAGCGAAAAATCAATGCTTAGCCCAGGGTGATACGGTATTGGTCGTAGGATCGCTTTACCTCGCCGGTGAAGTGCTCGCTCGGCTTTCAGGCGAGATGCCTTCAGTGAATTGGCAAGATCGCCTCACGCCTTCACGCTAATGGAATCCGGTCAGCAAGCGCCTAAAGAAAAGCCACCCCTGATTGATCCACAGGAGTTACCCAGCTGGGTCATCGAAGAGGATACGGACTTTCTCGTTTTCGATAAGCCAGGCTGGGTTGTTTGTCATCCATCCAAGGACGGACCTTGGTCTTCATTGGTCGGTGCAGTGCGTGTTTGGCGAACGATGGACAAAATGCATTTGGTTAGTCGCCTCGACCGCGAAACGAGCGGGGTGATTCTTTTAGCAAAACATGCAGAGGCGGCTTCACTCGCGCAAACAGCTATGGAGCGCCGTTGGGTTCATAAGACATACCTGGCGATACTCGAAGGCGAAGTCGCGGAGCCTGTGATGGTCGATCAGCCACTCGGTGACGATATTACCAGTGAAGTCGCCGTGCGTACAACCGTTAGGGCCGATGGTTCGCCATCGGCAACGTTCTTTGAGCCACTGCTCTATCGCAAAGGCTTCACGTTGGTTAAGGTGAAGCCGCACACGGGCCGGAAGCATCAGATTCGTGCGCATGCCCTTTGGATGGGACATCCTGTTGTCGGTGATAAACTTTACGGGCGC
>CAIYUD010000115.1 GCA_903929325.1 uncultured Opitutia bacterium
AGTTTTCCCGTCGCCCAGAACTCTCCGCACAAGAGAAGTTCGTCCTATTCCTTCAGGATATTTTTGTCGTTACCGCTGATAAAATCAAACGCAGCGACATGCTCTTTGATTACCAAGCGACCCTACGAAAGAATATCAGTTCAGACTACCCTACGATGTTGCGGGCAGTCATGAAGCACCCAGCGATGTTTCAGTTCTTAGACGCAGATAAAAATACCAAAGGTCAGCCCAACGAAAATTTCGCTCGAGAACTTTTCGAGCTCTTCAGTCTCGGCGAAGGTAATTACACAGAAAAAGACGTAAAGGAAGCCGCCCGAGCACTCACAGGTGCAAACATTCGCAACGGCGTCTACACCGTCTCCGAAAAACAACACGATAACCAGGAGAAGACCATTTTTGGACAAAAGGGAAATTGGGGGCCCGATGATCTCGTCAACATCACCGTCGCTCAACCCGCTGCTGCAGCTTATGCACCTCAAGAACTCATCAAGTTCTACCTAGCCGCCGAAGGCCTGCCGCGCGAATACGCCGTCGCCTTTGGAAAAGTTTGGCGTGCTAACGGCATGCGCCTCACAGAGCTCCCACGGATTCTCTTTAACTCAGAAATTTTCTATCACCCGAAATTCCGCGGCAATTTGATCAAGTCGCCGATTTCTTACTACCTAGGACTCTGCCAAGACCTTGGAATTGATGTCATCCCCTACCCTGGCCCAATCGTCAACGCACTCCGGGCCATGGGACAGAATTTCTACAATCCACCCAATGTGCGCGGCTGGCTTTATGGTCGCAACTGGATCAGCAGCTCGTCCCTCGCTGCACGTCGTGCAGTCGCGCGCAACCTCTTCGTGGTAACGCCAGACGAGAGACTGAATGCCGACGACTTAAAGGCGCTCAAAGAAGCACGTGCAGCTGGCCACGGTAACCCAGCGGTCACACCCGACCGCCTCGAATTCCTTGCTAAAAATCGTACCGATGCGGAAATCGTCGTACATTTTTGTGATTACTTCCTGCCCGTGACTGTCTCTCCTGAATACCGAAAGGTTCTTGAAGAACATATTCAGTCCGATGCCAAAAACCGCATTCGGAGTATCGAAGAAGCTGTGACAGGTATTTTGCAGTCTCCCCTTTATCAACTTTCCTAATCCCATGAGCCTACGATTCCAGCCAAAGACCCGTCGTGAATTCCTCCAAGGAGCCGGCAAAGGCTTAGGCCTAATTGCCTTTGCTGGATTTGCTCCATCGTTTTTAGTGAATTCGGTTTTAGCTGAAGCGCCGAAGGCGGAAAAGGATCGTCAAATCCTCGTACTCATTCAGCTCGCAGGTGGGAACGACGGATTGAACACCGTGGTGCACCACCAGAACGATAATTACTACCGTCTGCGTCCGACCATTGGCCTACGCATGGCCGCAGGCTTGCATGCCTTAAACGATCAAATCGCATTGAATCCAGCTATGGGCAAGATGGGGCAACTCATCAAAGAAGGTAAAATGGCGGTGGTTCAGAATGTTGGCTACCCCAACCCCAACCGCTCACACTTCCGTTCCACAGAAATCTGGGAGACAGCATCCGACAGCGACAAGAGTGCCTACAATGGTTGGGTAGGTCGCTACTTCGATGCTTGTTGCGACGGAACCGGCAAAGATCCGCTGGCCATCCACGGCGGCGACGTTCTCCCGCAAACATTCCAATCCGACATGCCACATAATATCTTCGGCATGGGCGGAGGGCGCGGTGGACGTAATAATAAACGCGGAGGCAAATCAGCCTCCGGGGGTAAAGATGAGACCGAGTTACTCATGGACCTGAATGAAGCGCCTCTCACCGTTGGCGATGCCAATGACCCAGCAGATAATACTCACTACCTTCAACACACGCTCATGGATGCGTTACTGACGGAAAGTCGCGTTGGAGAAATTATCGCAAACTACAAACCGTCAGTCCCTTACCCTGGAACGGGACTGGGCCAATCCTTACAACGCATCGCTGCCCTTATTTCTGCCGGACTTGAAACGCGCGTCTATTATGCAACCCAGGGCGGCTTTGACACCCACGCCAATCAAGTAAACCGCCACGCCCAACTCCTTAGCGAGATGAGCGAGGCTCTCTACGCGTTCCAAATGGATCTCGAGCAAAAGCGCTTGGACCGACAGGTGCTCACGATGACATTCTCGGAATTCGGCCGTCGACCTTCCGAAAATTCAACAGCAGGCACAGACCACGGCACATCCGCTCCGCTTTTTGTGATGCACACAGGCATCAAACAAGGCGTTAACGGCACGCCCCCTGACCTCAATATTCGCCCGAACGAAGATATTACTTTTAGCACCGACTTCCGTCAGGTCTACTCGACGGTTCTTCGAAACTTCCTGCAAGCAGACCCAACCAAAGTCCTCGGCAAGACAGCCTACAAAGAACTGAACTTCCTCTAAGTTCACCGGGAAAGAAACGCTTCAGAAATCGCTTGCGGATAGGGCTGTCGAGCGTTGTGATGACCTCCCGTTGTATTGCAGGGTGGAGCAGCCCGGTTAGCTCGTCAGGCTCATAACCTGAAGGTCGCAGGTTCAAATCCTGCCCCTGCACCCAACGGGAAGTCGTTTTAGGCCAAAAAGATGCATTTATTGCATCCTGGGCTTGCCAAACCCCCGAGTTATTCCCAATGTATACCCAACGTCTCCTACGGGAGACGGGATAAATTAGATAAAGTAGAAAATAAAGGCGGGTTACGTAGGGGTACGTAACCCGCCTCCTTTTTGCCCCAAGACTAACCTTCGCCGCGCAAGGATTAACCCCCGCCGGTCATCTTGGTGATGAGCGTGATCAGCGGGAGGAACATCGCCAAAACGATGGTTCCGACCACGACCGCAAGGAAGACGATAAGGACTGGTTCAATGATCGACGTTAATGCGCCGACCGCATTGTCGACTTCTTCGTCATAAATATCAGCCACGCGATTCAACATTTCGGATAGCTGTCCAGTTTCTTCACCAACTTGGATCATCGAAGTAACCATCTGCGGGAATACGCCCGATTGCTCAAGAGGAACTGAGAGCGGCTCACCGTCACGCACGCGGTCGTGCACACGCTCGAGGGCTTCAGCGATGACCACATTCGAAAGCGTATCGCGCGTGATATTAATCGCCTGAAGAATCGGGACACCTGATGCCATGAGCGTACCAAAGGTACGTGCGAATCGAGAAACGGTAACGATTTGGATAAAGCCACCTAGTTTCGGCACCTTAAAGAGAATGCGGTCGAAGATTTCTTTGCCCTTCTGAGTGCTAAGCCAAGCACGCGCCGCAGTGGCACCACCAAAGATTATGCTGTAAGCGATTAACGGACGGAGAAACCCGACAATGCTGAATTCCGAAGGTAGCATCCAGTTCTGCAAGAACTGAGAGATATTAACCACGAAAGCGGTCAGTGGAGGCATGGCAGTTTTTTGTGCCGAGAGGAGATTCTGGAACGCAGGAACCACCTTCACGAGCAGCACGATAACGATCACCACAGCAACCGAGACAACGACAGCTGGATAGACCATGGCGGACTTCACTTTCTTTTGAATGCGTTGCGCTTTTTCGCGGAAGCCAGCCAAACGGCCGAGCACCTTGTCGAGCACGCCACCCGCTTCACCCGCCTTCACCATGTTAACAAAGAGGCGGTCGAATACCTTAGGGTGAGCAGCTAACGCTTCTGAAAAGTTATTACCTTGAGAAACGCTATCCGTGATAGAACCCAGTACGTCCTTGAACGCAGGGTTGCGCTCTTGCTTATGAATAAGCTCCAAGGCTCGTAGCAAAGGCAGGCCTGCCATCAAGAGCGTTGCGAGCTGACGAGCCATAGTCGTCACTTCGTCTGAAGTAACCTTACCGCCACCGCCGAAACTGAAGCCTTTCTTAGCAGGCTTGGCACCAGGTGCAGGCGCTTGTTTTGCGGACGGTGCGTCCCCAGTAACAGCCGTGACCATGAGGCCTTTGGCCATAAGCTTCTTGCGAGCGTCTTCCGCAGACGTGGCGTCAATTTTCCCGTTGGCCTGCTGACCGTTGCGATCAATGGCGGTGTATTTAAAGTCGGGCATAGTATGGGTAGATTAGGTGTATTTAAGGACTTCCTCAATAGTGGTCTGTCCGTCAAAAATAGCGCGGATACCGTCGTCGCGAAGCGGGCGCATGCCCAATTCAATCGATTTTTGCTTCAAGACGAGTGTCGGCGCTTTTTGGGTGATCAACTCACGCAAAGGGTCACTAACCATCATGAGTTCAAAGAGGCCTTGGCGACCCTTGTAGCCGGACTTGTTGCATTCAGGACAACCCTTGCCGAAGAAGAACTGCTTATTGGCAATCTCGACAGGGTCGACTTCAAGCAAGGCCACGGTGTCTTTATCGGGTTCAAAAGCGGTACGGCATGACTTGCAAATACGGCGAAGGAGTCGCTGGCCAAGCACGCCTTCAACGGATGCGGAGATAAGGAATGGCTCTAGACCCATATCGATGAGTCGTGTCACAGCACCCGGAGCATCATTGGTGTGAAGCGTGGAAAGCACAACGTGTCCCGTGAGTGATGCCTGTACGGCAATTTGCGCAGTCTCTAAGTCACGAATTTCCCCCACCATGATGGTGTCAGGGTCTTGTCGAAGGAAGGAACGTAGTGCCGCCGCGAAGGTAAGCCCGACCTGGTGATTAATCGGCACCTGCATGATACCCTCGACTTCGTACTCAACAGGATCTTCAGCGGTGAGAATCTTCACGTCCTCTGTATTCACTTCGCGCAAAGCCGAGTAAAGCGTCGTGGTCTTACCTGAACCTGTCGGACCCGTCACAATAAAGATACCGTTGGGGCGATTCACGAGTTCGCGAATGCCCTGCATGACATCGTCCTGCATGGATAAATTAACCAAGTCGAGATTCACGACA
>CAIYUD010000116.1 GCA_903929325.1 uncultured Opitutia bacterium
CCAAGCGGTTTCCTCATTCGAGATCTCGATGACAGCGGGATTACCTTTAGCCCTCGAGATACTAGTGGCGAGAAGGGTGCATTCCTCTGCGGCACTTTCACCCAGTATCTCGGCCCATGTCTTAGTGAACTCAATATCGTCTTGCGGAACGTTTGCGCGATTCACGGCTGCACGGCTGGCAGCAGGGCCAGCGAGCTTGAGTAACTCCATGAGGATTCCCCGAGCCTCTGGCGTCATTGCGAGCGAAAGCTTAGGCACCGGTTTCGAGCGATGCACGTAAGTGCCACTGTTGAAGTTGGAGCACGAGACTTTCAGCACGTTCACGGCCACCCATCCACACGACGGACCGACCTTCGGTGTGTACTTCGAGCATCAAGCGTTCGGCTTCAGGACGTTTGACTTGGAGTACGCGGATGAAACACGCAGTGACATAATTCATCGTGTTCACAGGATCATTAGCCACGACAACGCACCAACGGGTCTCGAGCTTTGTGCGCGTCGAGGATTTTGGTTTCGGGTTGGCTTTAGTCTTTGCCACGGTGAATCACGAAGAGCTTACACTTTGAGCGAACCGGCGCAAGTCGCTGATGAATTTTCGGAGTTTTTTTAGGGCAGGTTGCGTATCGTTGGCTGCCGCTAATTGCTCAATTTTTGCTGCACGTTGGGTCCAACTCCGTAAACCCGCCATGGCCAAGGCCCCGCGCAAAGCGTGGACAGCGGGCGCAATCACCTCCGCTCGCCCACTTTGATGAGCCTCTTCTAGACGAGCGCATTCCTCGCGTAATCCTTTGAACAATATGACACAGGCTTTTCGTTGGTCGGCTTGGTTTTCTCGGGTCTCTTTTACAATTCGCTCTAAAGTTTCGATTAAGTAGGCTGGGTGGCATGGTTTCGTCAGCTGGGCTGCGAATCCAGCCCGTCGACATCGCTCCTTTAGGGAAGGGCTTTGGTTACCGCTGAGTGCAATCAGCGGAAGCAGTGGTTTTTGTTTCTGCAAGTTGCGTGCAAGTGTAAGCCCGCTGATGTCAGGAAGCCCAAGGTCTATAAGGGCGACATCGTAGTGTTGGGTTTTAAGTCGATCGGCGGCTGCCCGTGCGGTCGGTACAATATCTACCTGGTGTCCATTACGGCGGAGAAACGTAGCGATGATTTCTTGGTTAACGATGTGGTCCTCAACTAAAAGTACGCACCGAGAGATGTTTTTTATACTTCGGTATTTCGGTTTAGGGTTACAGACGGACGCAAATAAATTTCGGGCGGTGAGGGGTTTTGACAGTGCGGTATGTCGAGAAAGATTCCAGTTGAGACTCCGCAGCAGGATGGTGTCGTCGGTTAGCCAGGGAATGGCGGTGCTTCCGCTCGGGATATCCACAAAGACCAAGGGCTTCTGGCCTGTTTGTTGGCGGATTTTTTTAATGAAAGACACGGAACGTCCAGAATCAATTTCCGTACAGTGAGCGCCCCAGTCGGAGAGTATTTGGACGAGCCAGCGGCGTTGGGGTGGGAGCCCTCCAATAATGATGCAGGGCCGCGTGAAGTACGGTGATGTCTTTTCGAAAGGTGCCGTTGGTAGAGTCAGCTCAATGCAGAAGGTGCTTCCATGGCCGAGCCGACTTTTGAGGGTTAACTCTCCGCTCATTGACTGGCTAATCTTTTGGACGATTGCCAGTCCGAGTCCCGATCCAGTCACCGGACTTTTTTTACCCGCAGCAAGTTGCACAAACGGTTGGAAAATCTGTTTCTGCTGGGCGGGACTTATGCCAATCCCTGTATCGGTGACTTCAAGGCGCAGCTGTGCAATCGACCCAATGCGTTTTACCTCAAGAGACACAACGATGTGGCCGCGTTCGGTAAATTTTATGGCGTTGGTGATAAGATTCGTAGCCAGCTGTCGGAATCCCGAAGCGTCACCGCGTACATTTCCGACCGTGAATGAATTGGTCGTGCAGATGAGCTCCAGTCCCTGAGCTTCTGCGGAAGGACTTAACATTGCGGCGATATCTTCGGTAAGTTCTGCAGGGTTGAAGTTTGTGATTGAGCTGAGCGAGTTGTGCTTAGAACGATTCGCAGCCAAGAGATTGTTGACGACTGTCAGCAGTGCTTCACCGCCGCTCTCAATCCTCCGCGCAATCTCTTGTTGTTTTTCGGGAGGGTTATTTTCTTTGAGTAATGCGGTTAAGCTCAGGATGCCGTTTAAGTGATTACGCACTTCATGGCTAAATTGTGCCAGCCCTACCCAGCGATGTTGCTTAACTGGATGGCGTGATCGCGGGGGCATGGGCAGGTTCTCTTAAAAACACGGCGCATTGTCTACGGAGCCCCTTCCTTAAGTGGATGACCTTATTTCTTAGGCTTGCTTGGCTCTGGTTAGGTGTATCCTGCAGTCCATTATGAAATTCACCCTTGGATTGTTCATTTTACCCTTGGCCCTCTTGGCAGGTCCTTTTCGCAGCACCGATTTAACCGCCGACGCCAAATGGTTTGTGCACGTCGATTACGATGCGGCCCGTAACTCAGTTGTCGGCAATAAGGTCTTAGGTATTGCAGATGATCGAACATGCCCAGTGCCAGCGATTAAGGCTTTTGCCGAAGCGGTAGGTTTTGATGGTCGCCGCGATTTACTTTCGTTCACGGCTTATGGCACGGGCGCTGAGCGCCAAGCGGTCGCCATTATTCGCCACCGCGGAAATAATTTAAAAATTGGTGAGTACTTGAAGTCGAAGGGCGCGGAGCCGGATGTTGTTGATGGCGTGCCCATCCTTGGCTTTACCTGCGAGCAAACACAATGCCGCCTGACGGTTGCCTTCCCTTCTGCCGGCGTCGTTGTTTTGGCAATGAGCACTGCGGATGTTTCTAAGACCTGTGCAGCGCTCGACAACGCCGCCGTGGTTGCAAGCATTCCTCAAGAAGTCAGCGAAGTCGCCGGTGTAGCGCCGTTGTTTCTAATGGGCGCGGATGTGCAAGCGTGTCGTGTCGCCAATCCGCGTGCTGGCCGCATGGCGGCGCAGTTAAACTCAATGGGCATCGCAGCAGCTGAGGCCAACGGCGTCTTGTCGCTCAATGCCAAAATGACGATGGCGGATCCGGCGGCTGCCCAGGCAGCGGTGCAAATGGTTGAAGGTGCTAAAGCTTTTATGAGTGCGCGCGGAGAAAACTTCGCAACATGGATGGAGAGTCTCTCGACGACGACTTCTGGATCTGCCATGGCATTAAGTTGGTCGGCACAATCGAGTGCCCTCGTCGTCGAAATCGATAAAGCACGCGAGCGGATGCAGGAGTGGAAAAAGAATCACGCGGGTTCCTGTCCTGTCACCGGCAAATAAGTTTTCCTGCTCTTTCAATAAAAAGGCCGACTCACTGAGTCGGCCTTTTTGTATTCCGTGGTGCTCAGGAAGGGACTTGAACCCTTACGCCTCATCGGCACTAGAACCTGAATCTAGCGTGTCTGCCATTCCACCACCTGAGCGATCCGTCGGAGATTTGAGAAAAGGTTAGCGTGCGAGCGTGTCAAGGCTTCGGCTCTGTGAGTTGAAGTTGGAGGTAAACGCAGTCGAGCTGCTGACCAAATTTTTGTCCGGCGGCATGGATGCGGCCGACTTCTTTAAAACCCAACGCATGGTGAAGTCCGAGGCTGGCGGGTTGATCGCCGGAGATGCGGGCAATGACGGATTGGTATTTAAATGACCGTGCTTGATCCACCAAGGTAGCGAGCATCTGTCGACCGAGTCCTTTGCCTTGGTGCTTGGCGTGTACAAAAATAGAATCTTCGACGGTGGGGTGCCACCCTGAGCGTAAGCTGTAGGCGGATAGGGCGCCCCAGGCCACGACTTCGCCCTCAATTTCGGCGACGAGTAATGGGTGTTTGGGGTTTCGACGTGCGAATGCGTTGGTTGAAATGAGTTCCTTTTCGTGTTCTTCCCATGTGCAGGTGCAGGTTTCGACGTAATGCCCATAAATGCGATTGATCGCAGGAATGTCCTTGGCCAAGGCGGCTCGGATGTGGGCGGGCATGGGTAAAGGGATAGGCTGTGGGGGCAGGGGAGGGAAGGGGAATACGAATTTCTGTTGGATTGTCCGTTGACATTATCCGTAGAGACCGCTTTTTAGGCCGACTGCCGTTGGTAATGGCAGTCCTACACGACCATGAAAGTCTCCTCCTCCCTCAAGTCGCTCAAGCGCCGCCACCCTGATTGTCAGGTTGTTCGTCGTAAGGGCCGCGTTTACGTCATTAACAAAACCAACCCGCGCTACAAGGCGCGCCAAGGTTAATCCCTTTACTTCACGACTATGAAGAAAGAAGGACATCCCGAGTATCACCCAGTGGTATTCATCGACGTGTCGACCGGACACGAGTACCCCACCCATTCGACTCTGCGATCGAAAGAGACCAAGGTCATTGGTGGTGTTGAGCACTTTGTTATCCGCCGCGAAGTGACAGCTGCTTCGCACCCTGCATACACGGGCGAGAAGCGCTTCGTCGACACCGCAGGCCGCGTGGACAAGTTCAACAAGAAGTTCACGGCTCGCCGCTAAACTGGCTATCGGTTAGCCCAGTTGGTCAAAACCCGCTTTCTGAGCGGGTTTTTTGTTCTGTAAGCTTACCAACTGGCTTATTCACACTAAACTAAGATTTTAGAATGTAGGATTTAAAGCAGGCTTTTGGG
>CAIYUD010000117.1 GCA_903929325.1 uncultured Opitutia bacterium
ACACATTGCTCAACAATCAGTCACGACCATCGCAGTCACTCGCGGCCCCGGTTTGCTTCCCTGCTTATCGATGGGCCTTTCCTTCGCCCGGGCACTCTCTCTGTCCTTCAACGCGCAGCTCGTTGGCGTGAATCACTTACGTGCACATGTCCATTCTTCGTTCATCAATATGCACAAAGAAAGCCCTGCTCAATTCATCGACATGCGAGCGGCACTGTTACCTCACCTAGCCATGGTTGTCTCGGGTGGGAACACGTTACTGGTTTCGCTCGAAAAAGATCTGTCGATGCGGGTGATTGCACGCACCGTGGATGACGCTGCGGGTGAAGCCTTTGATAAAGGCGCCAGACTTCTCGGATTGCCTTACCCCGGCGGCGCACTCGTCGAAGCGAAAGCCGAAAGCGGCGACCCTCGTCGCTTTAGTTTTCCGCGGGGTATTCCTGAACGTGCAGATTTACGTTTAAGTTTTTCCGGCCTCAAAACAGCCCTGCGGTACCAGCTTGAGAAAATGGATGATCAAGCGGTGGCCAGCGCCATGCCGGATCTTTGTGCCGGCTACCAAGAGGCAATTATTGCACAGCTAGAGTCTAAATTTAAAGCGGCCTTGGAGTCGGGTAACTATCGCTCTGCTGGTCTTTCGGGTGGTGTAGCTAATAATCGAACACTTCGACTTCGCTTGGAGCGCGCCGCACAATCACACGGCGTACACATGCTTATCGCTCAGCCTAAACACTGCGGGGATAATGCCGGCATGATTGCGTTTGCCGCTATGGTGGACGCCGCCCTACCGCACGGGGAGCAGGTAATCGCAGACCCATCCTTGATTGTCGAAAGCGTCTGATGGTACCGCTGCACGCTTATCGACAGCCTTTTTAAAGGGTGGCTGGGCATCGAAGGCGACAAGGCGACGGACAAGCCTAAAAGTCTTTGTCGGTATGGGACAATTCTTCAGGTTGAATGAAGTCCCTTGCCCTTCACCCGAAGGGTGGCTCAATGGGAGGTATGGAATGGCAGGTTAAACCTATCGCTCGTATCTGTGCCGCTAGCGGCAAAGAGCTCGCCCTTGGCGATCAAGTGGTCTGCGTGGTTCATAAACCATTGGGCGGTCTCATGGAACGCACCGATGTGCTCAAAGACCACCTCAACGACTTCACTCCCAGTGGGATTATTTTAGGTCGCTGGTCGCGCGAAGTTAAAGAACGCGGTGAAGAAGAAAAAGCTCAACGGGCGCAACTGTTGGCCTCCCGTGAGGAATTCTTTTTGTCGCTCTACGAAAACGACGAAGATTCTACCGGTGAGAAGGCTATCCTGCGCCACATCTTAGCCATGCTCTTGGAGCGTAAGCGTATTATTCGCCTACAAGGTCCGGCAGAAAAAGGCTTACTCCCTTACCTCCACGTTCGCACGCAGCAGGTATTCCAAGTTCCAGCGATTGACCTAAAGCCTGAAGACATCCAACGCGTCCAAGGCACACTCGACATACTTATCGGATAACCATGCGCATTCTCCAACTTTTCTTAGCTTTACCGTTCCTGCTCTTCACAGGCTGCACATCTGAAATGCCCCAAGACTTGGTCTCGGTTTATATTGAGGCGCCAACTTCTGCACCTGACTCTTCTTTGGGCGTCGTCGCCTTGGCGACGAGCGGCGTCCAAGTGACCGTCTTTTGCATCCCTATCGTCCAAGCCGAGCATATCTTAAATACGGATGTGGTTGAGGCAGGTGAACGTGACATTCGGAGTACGTATTTGCTCGTTCAAGTTGATCGTCGGGCAGCACCTGTATTGATGGCAGCAACCAGCAGTTCAGAATCTATGGGAAAAAAGGCCGTACTCATGGTTAATGATCAAGCCGTTGGCATCATGCGCATCGACCAGCCTGTTTTAGACGGAAATCTCTATTTCGCTGTTGAGAACGGTAGCATGAGTGCAGCCGAAGCGGCCACCTATTGGCGCAATCGTCTCAACCCTTCTATCCTTCTCATCCGCAAGATTCGCGAGAAGGAAGGGAAATGAGAGTTAACCTTCTCATACTGCTCATCAGCAGCTACGGGTTTGCCAGCGAACTGACATGGCCGACGCCAACGGGACGTCCCACCGGCGGCAGTCTAGATGACTTCATTCAACCGACGATTTCAGGCCGAACAGAATCAGGCCTCTTTGGCATGACCCGTAACGATGGAACACGATTCCACGAAGGCATCGATATTCAGCCGGGATGGGTCGATGCAAACAATGAACCGGCCGACCCTATTTCTGCGGCGATGCCGGGTCAAATCGCTTACATCGAGCGCTCGGTGCGCGGCCCCTACGGTCGCTACGTCGTCATCGAACACCCCGCAGCCGAACTTCCCGTATACACTCTGTACGCGCACCTTGCTTCGATTGACGGCGGGATACGCGTTGGGGCCAATGTCGCTTCCGGTCAAGTCCTCGGCCGCATGGGTCACACATCCGCAGGCGTCGACCCCATCACTGTCGATCGCTCGCACCTACACTTCGAAATAGGCCTGCGCCTATCCGATAATTTTAATCGCTGGTACAACCAACAACCTGAGTTCCGCGGAGATCCCAACGTTCATGGAAATTATAACGGACTTAATTTAGTGGGCTTCGATCCTCTCCCGATTTTATTACGCTCACGAAGCGACTTCCACATGGTGGTGAATAATCTCCCGAATGCCCTCGTGGTGGTTGCACGCACTTCTTCCATCCCTGACTTTGTCCGCACCTACCCGCAACTCGCTTACGGAACGGCGAAAAGTGCAGCGGGTTGGCGTATCGATTTCACCTGGCACGGCCTGCCACGTCGCTGGACAGCTTTAATGCCCGGCGACCCGACGATTCCATCCAGTGGATGGAGAATTGATCGTGTATACGAAAATTACCGCGACACCCTCGAACAACGTAAAATGCTCGAGCCAGGGCGTACGATTCCTGGAGAGACCCTGCGCCGCACGATGGGCGTCTTGCTGGGTACTTAATTTAGTTGAAACCAAGATCCCCTGGGGAGTCTGCGAGCAGCCGTAGATCAGGTCGCACACGGGTCATCCAGGCTTTCCAAAGCTCTACACCCTCGGTTCCATCAGCCAAACGGTCAAAGGCGTGTGTAACCCAGGCATTGAGTCGTATTTCGTTCTCCAATTGTCCCGCAGTCCATCCTGCGTAGCCCACGTAGGCGCGAAGGTGAAACTCAGGGTCATTGGCTAATTCAATAGCTTCAGACTCATCTAAGCCGTAGCGGATACGCGCGGGGCCACGTGAGGCAAAACGCCAGCCACCAAAAGCCATTTGGTTAACGTTGACGGGTCCGCCGATATGCAAAGCAACGTCTGCCAATGGGCCATTGCGAAAACGTTTTTCCACTTCACCCAACATCCGGTTTAAGGGCCTATTTAAAATGACCCCGATGGCTCCATCTTCCACGGTGTGACTATGCATCAACACAACCGTTTGGCAGAAATTCGCCTCGGTCAGCGAGGGGTGCGCCAAAAGCACTTGGCCTGCGAGGCTGCTCTCAGCCATGGCTTAACTTAGTTTGCGCACCTTGACGCCGGACTGAGCAAATAACTCTGCGACCAAGGGGTCATTGTGGTAATCATGCCGGTAGCAAATTTCAGAAACGCCGGCTGCTGCTAAAATCTTGGTACAATTAATACAAGGAAAGTGCGTGATGTAACACACCACGCCCTGCAAAGAGACTCCGCGTTTAGCGGCATCGGCGACGGCATTCTGTTCCGCATGAACCGTCGCCTGTTCGTGACCTTCACGCATCTTAGAGCTGTGAGGAGCACCTGGCAGGAAGCCGTTGTACCCTGCAGCAACGATACGGTTCGGGTGTTTACCAGAAGATACCATTAAGCAACCAACGTGCAGCCGCTCGCAGCTTGATCGGGAGCTTAAAAGCAAAGCTGTCGCCATGAAATAATCATCCCATGAAGGGCGGGATACGCCTGAGACCAACGCGTCTAATTTATCCGGCAGACTCATGATGGAAACATCGAGCCGAAGTCAGGAGCGGAGGCAAGCGGAGGTTACGCACAGCACCCCAGCCAACAGAAGGATGAAGGCTGCCTGCCCGAGAAACGGAACGTAGTCGTTAGGTTCGCGTGCCCGACGGAAGCCCCAATGGCTCCAAACGGCTACAG
>CAIYUD010000118.1 GCA_903929325.1 uncultured Opitutia bacterium
GACGCCACGGTCGCGACTTGGACTTGGTTTTCCAGGATTAACGAGGTCGCCGCGGTATTCGCGCATTTGCTCAAGTGTCAGGTGACAAACATAGGCTTTGCCCATCTCAATCAGACGAACGGCATCCGCATGCATGCGGGCGAAGTAATCCGATGCTTGGTAGTAATGCGTGCCCCAATCAAACCCTAGCCATTTCACGTCCTCTTGAATGGAGTCGACATACTCAACTTCTTCTTTGGTTGGATTCGTGTCATCCATCCGCAAGTGACAGCGCCCCTTGAATTCAAGTGCTAGGCCAAAGTTTAAGCAGATCGACTTGGCATGACCGATGTGGAGGTAGCCATTGGGCTCAGGGGGGAAACGTGTCGCAATCGACGCGTGCTTACCGCTCGCAATATCATCATCGATGATTTGCTGAATAAAATGGCGTGAAGCCTCGGGAGTAGTTTCGGACACGGTTTTTGGAAATAAGAAGAAAGCGGGATGCGGGAAGCAGGAAGCGAAGCCGAGTTGGTTTTAGGCGGTGAAGGCGCGGAGGCGGGCAAGGACCTTTTCTTTGCCGAGGGTGCGCAGTACCGCTTGCAGGTGGGGTCCGCCACCATGACCCGAAACCGCATAACGAATGGGCGCAAAGTAAGCCGTAGGCTTTTGGGTGTGTTCGGTTCCCGCAGCCGCAAAAGCGGCATCAATCCCGGCGTCATCCCACGTCGCTGAGATTAGGTGCGGCAAGACTTCGCGAATTCGGGCCATAGGGTCACCACCTTTTTTCGTTAGATTAGCTAAGGCAGCAGGATCTTTGGTAAAGTCTTCGCGGAAGAAGAAACTTACGAATTCGGTTAAGTGTTCGAGACCCGCAACTTTTTCTTGGACAAGTGCGAGTACGGGGTCGAGTTCGTTAGCGCCTGCAGTGATGCCTGCGGCAGCGAGTCGTGGACGAGCGAGGGCAGCAAACTGTGCGGCAGGCATTTCGCGTAATGTTTGTTGATTCACAAAACTCATTTTCCGCTCATCAAAACGTGCGTTGGCCTGGTGGATGTCACCGAGTTCAAATTGCGTAATAATGTCAGCAATGGGTAAAACTTCGCGTCCGTCTTTCGGTGTCCAGCCGAGTAGGCAGAGGTAGTTGCGGACAGCTTCAGGGAGGAAGCCGCGTTGTTGATATTCCTCAATGAGTGCGCCACGATCGCGCTTAGACATCTTTCCAGGCCCATCCGATTTTAGGATAAGTGGAATATGTGCATACGTCGGTAGTTTGGCGCCGAAGGCTCGGAAGAGTTCGACGTGTTTGGATGTGTTGGAAAGGTGGTCTTCGCCACGAATCACATGGGTGATGCCCATCGTAATATCATCTACCACGTTAACAAAATGGAAGACGGGTTCACCGTTGGCTCGGAAGAGAACGAAATCTCGATCTTCAGCCCGCTCAACGCGTCCACGCACAAGGTCTTGAATGACAACCGGCGCAGCTTTCACTTTTTCGATATCTTTTTTCGCGAAGTCGTCGAATTCGGTGTGACGTTCGCCTTCGAGACGGAACCACCAGGCGCCATCTTTTTCGTAGGCCCTCCCTTTGTCTGCGAGTACTTTGAGTTGTGCTCGGTAGAGCTCAGTGCGTTGCGACTGAAAATAAGGTCCATAGGGGCCTTCTTTGCCAGGACCCTCATCCCAGTCCATGCCCAGCCACTTCATTCCATCGACGAGTACCTTGAGGGATTCTTCCGTGTTACGCTCTTTGTCCGTGTCTTCGACAGGCAGGATAAAGGTCCC
>CAIYUD010000119.1 GCA_903929325.1 uncultured Opitutia bacterium
GCCTTTGTTCCTAATGACACCCGCTTGGCGTCCTCTGGGGAGCAAGTTGCGCTCATCACTGGACCCAATATGGCCGGCAAATCGACGTACATACGTCAAGTCGCACTTCTCGCATTGCTTGCACAGCTCGGAAGTTTTGTGCCTGCCCGCGCTGCGCGCGTTGGTTTAGTCGACCGAATCTTTTGTCGAGTCGGTGCGAGCGATGAACTTTCGCGTGGGCATTCTACGTTCATGGTCGAAATGAGTGAAACATCGAATATCTTAAACAATGCGACTGTACGTTCACTCATCGTGCTGGATGAAATTGGACGTGGTACGAGCACTTACGACGGTATCAGTATCGCTTGGGCGGTTGCCGAACACTTACACGGAAAATTAGGTGCTGGTCCGCGCACGCTCTTTGCAACCCACTACCACGAGTTAACGCGTTTAGCAGATACCTTGCCGCGTTTACGTAATTGGACAGTCGCCGTCCGCGAATGGCAGGACGAAATTGTCTTTGTCCGTCGTGTCGTGCCTGGTTCCGCCGATCGCTCCTATGGCATTCAAGTTGCCCGGCTCGCCGGTATGCCTCCGTCAGTGGTTGCGCGTGCACGTGAAATTTTAAGCGGGATGGAAAAAGGCGGAGGTCTTCCTGCGGCCGCAAGCATGCCAGATGTGAATCCGACGTTGTCCAAGCCAACAAAGGCAGAAAAGCCAGCGAAGCCTAAGACGAGTGAACAAGGGCAGGCAGAGCTTTTTTAATTAAAGCCGCTCGTTCCACACCTTCGAAGAGAATTTCTCTGCCGCTACAGCGGTTACTTCTTTGGGGTATACGGGCGTCTTTACTGCTTCAATCTTTGTCCCTAAAGCTTCGGCTAATGCCCTTGTAAAATCTCTCTGGAGTTCGTGGCTTTGAAAATTGGTCAAGAAGGGCTTCCAGAGGTAGCCTTGAAGTAAGAGGCCATCGCGGGTTCGCTTTTGGGCAGCACCTGCCACCTTTTTTCCATCGATGGTTCGAACCAGGTCATATGGCTCTGAACGATTAGCGCAGACATCCGGCGTTTGAAATGTCCGTGGTCCGCTGGGTGAGGGTTCCATCGCCACAGATTGTCCTTGGGCGCGTAGCGACTGATCCAGGGCGCGTAAGACTACACCGTAACTTTCCAGCGCATCTAAATGAAAGACGGGGTGTGTCGCGGGTATCACGAGGGCGAATGTCAAATCTTCTAAATGTGAAACCAAACCTCCGCCGGTTGCTCGCCGAATTAAGGTGCACTCGGCGGGGACTTGCGGACGGAAATCCGTCCACCTTTGAGAAACGCCAAATGTGAATGCGGGTTCGGACCAGCCGTAACAACGGAAACGTGGGATTTCGGGATGTGGATAGGCTTCGAGGAGTAAAAGGTCCTGAGCCATATTCAGTGCCCCCGTCGAAGATTCTGTCGGTAACGTATGCATCGACTCAGAAATCGATACCTTGAGTGAGTCGACGAACAATCCTTCGACCTGTTTTTTCGGTGTACCATGCATCACAGCCCATGGGCACTTCGAGTTCGCCTAAAATTTCGCTGAAGGCTTGGGCGCGGGTGCGAAGTTTTCCGACGAGAGGATGTAGCTCAAAACTTAAGTCGCGTGGACGTTTCCCGAGGTTTGGAATATCGGTATACGCGACGGGTTTAATATGATCGGTAGGATTTAAACCAAAGTGTTCTGCAATTTTTACGCCCATCTCATAACGGCTCATGGCGTCCGACCCAGCCCAGTGAAAAAGCCCTGAGAGGCTATCACGTTCGCACAATTCAACACAAACATCTGCTAGATTGGTGGCCGAAACGGGTTGACGAATTTCTTCCGTAAAAAGTGATGTGTGTTTGCCAGCCTTCCAATCGAGAAACAGTCGCTCATGAAGTCCGCGGTCACCGGTTGCAGAATTAGCGGAGACTAACGTGGTGCGCAGCACGCATGCTTGTTTTTTTCCTTCGGAGAGTACGCCGACTTCGCCGAGTAGCTTGGTTTGTCCGTAGAGGTGGAGTGGGAGTGGGAGGTCGGTGCTACGGTAACGGCCTTGTTCGCCATCAAAGACCATATCGGTCGATAGATGAATGAGTCGGGCACCTACATGATGACACAGTTGAGCCAATCGACGGGGCAGGGCGGCGTTGATTTGTTCTGCGCGTTTAGGATCTTTTTCACAGTCCGCGATGGTAGCGACCGCGGCCGCATTGATGACTGCATCCGGGAAGCGATCGAGAATAAGGCGCTCGAGGCTTGGGGCATCTGTCAGATCTATTGAGATGGATTCCGTTCCTTGGGGGACGCGTGGGCTACGGGTGCCGCCGGCGGCCACGACCGCGTGGCCCCGACGCAGGGCGGCAAGGACGGTCTCGCGACCGACTAAACCTGAGGCTCCTAAGATGAGGATGCGCACACAAAGAACTTGGCAGGTTCTCGTTTGCCAGCAAGCCATCAGGGAACTAACTTTCACTTTCGTCCATACCCGGAATGACCGTCTCTTACACCGACCTTGCTAGCCGACCGCTACTCACCCAGCCAATCTATGAAGCTGGGCGACCCATTGAAGTTGTGGCCCGTGAATTCGGCCTCAATCCGTCCGATGTCATTAAGTTAGCCTCGAACGAAAACCCCCTTGGCCCTTCGCCCTTAGGTTTAGCGGCCGCGCATAAGGCACTCGAATCGCTTCACCTCTACCCTGACTCTGGTTGCACATTCTTGCGCGAGAGGCTTGGTAAGATGTGGAATCTCCCTCCCAACCAATTCGTCGTTGGTAATGGTTCCAACGAGGTGATGTTGCTCCTTGCCCAAGCTTTCTTGCGTCCAGGCGACGAAGTCATTTTTGGCTCACAGGCCTTTGTGGTCTACAAACTCGCGACAACGCTTTTTGGCGCAACCCCCGTGGAAGTTCCGATGCCTGGGTATCGTCATAACCTGAAAGCCATGCGCCAAGCAGTGACGGATCGTACGCGCATACTTTTCTTGGCGAGTCCGAATAATCCAACTGGCGGAGTCGATGAGCCGTCCGAAATTGTTGCGCTCGCTGAATCCTTACCTGACCACGTTATTTTCTGTCTCGATGAAGCTTATGCGGAGTTTCTAGATAAGACCGCTGACTTGCTTCCGTTGCTACGTTCAGGTCGTAAGGTCGTGATTACGCGGACGTTCTCCAAAGTGTACGGACTCGCTGGTCTTCGTATTGGTTACTTGGTAGGTTCGGCTGAAGTCTGTGGATTGCTCAATCGCGTACGCCAGCCTTTCAATGTGAATCTGGTCGCACTCGCGGCAGCACAGGCCGCCCTCGATGATACGGAGTTTCTTAAACGGACACTCAAAGTTAATGCCGAAGGACTCGTGCAACTCGCAACCGGCTTCCAGAAGCTTGGCTTTGAATACATTGATGGCCGTGCCAACTTCCTTGCTGTCAAAGTTCCAGGCGCCGACGCTGTTTTTAATCGCTTACAACGACAAGGTATCATCATTCGACCGCTCCGTGGATACGGGATGACAGATTGGTTGCGTGTCACCGTGGGGACTCCTGCCCAAAACACGCGCTTGCTTACGGCTCTCGCCGGTTAATGGATAGTGCTGATGACTATGGATTTTGAAGATGCCATTCGTGTATGTGTCACCAAAGACACGCGTTACCGTCCGCAAGCTTACCATGCCGTACGCTTAGGTCTCGATCAGGCACAACGTATCGTCCATGGGGAAACTAAAAAAGGTGCCAAAGGTACACCGCGTGCTCGCCACGTGAGTGGGCAGCAAGTTCTTGAAGGGTTTCGTCAACACGTCCTCGAGGCCTATGGTCCAATGGCATACCCGCTGTTACAGAATTGGGGAGTTAAGCGGACGGCCGATGTTGGTAACATTGTTTTTAATCTTATTAACTCAGGCCTCTTCGGTAAGTCCGAGGAAGACAAGCATGAGGACTTTGCGGCAGTTTACGATTTCAAGGAAACCTTCGCTAAGCCTTTCGAGCCAACGAACCGTAAGAACTGATCACGCGTTCGCGTTCAGTGCCTTATAGGCAATCCACAGCAGCATCGAACCTCCGAGGAAGATGCGATACCAGGCAAACATCACAAAGCCTTTGCTTTGTAAGTGGCCGACGAGCCAGCGAACGGTCGCAAATGAAACAATAAAGGCGACGGTGAGTCCTACAAGTGCGGGCCCGGTGGGGTAGATGACCCGAAGTGCAGGCCCGAGATTCCATGCTTTATAGAGGGAAGCGGCTGTTAACGTAAGGAATCCAACGAGAAATGAGAATTCCGCAGAGGCGGCATGCGACAGGCCATTGGCGCGACCACCAATCAGCATCGACATCGATCGACTCGTACCTGGGATGAGCGAGACGCATTGAAAAATTCCGATTCGCAAGGCCTGCGGAGCCGTCAGCGCTTCAAGTTCATCGAAAGCGGGCGCTGCTTCTCGTGGCCAGCGTTTATCCGCCCATAACATCAAGCAGCCGCCAACCAGCAAAGCGACGGAAACGACTTCGACGCAAAAAAGGTATTGGGTGATAATGTCTTTCAAGAACAAGCCGACGACGGCGACAGGTAAGAACGCGATGAAGGTCGAAATAATTCCACGAGCGCTGGGATTGCGGAATCGGGTATAGAATCCAGCAACCACAGCTAAAATAGCACCGATTTGAATAATGACTAAATAGTCATCGACGACGCGTTCTAGATTGATGGGACGGTTTTTTCTATCGGTTACACCGATCACCGTGGTCTCTTTGCTGTCATTTACCTTCAAAAGTTCATTCGTAAGGATGAGATGTCCAGTGGAGGATACGGGTAGAAACTCCGTCGCACCCTCAACAAATCCTGTAACTACTGCCCGCTCATAGGTGAAGTCGGCGCGGACATCTTCTGCACTTATTTCATTACCATACGTGCGTACGCCAGTGGTAAGGAGACTAAGGGCAACGAGTAGGAAACGCATAGCGTGGTGCGATAAATAGGCGAAGGGTAGGGGGTTTTAAAGGTAAACCTTCTCCCCTGCTTGCCATCCCGACCCCTATGCCTACACCTTGGGGGTCAATTTTCCCGTGCTGCCATCCACTCTCATTCCGCTCGATGCCCCGCGTTTTAAGTTACCGGACGCCCAAGGGCGCTTTGGTGCTTATGGTGGTATGTTTGTGCCAGAGACTTTGATGACGCCTTTGTTGGATTTAACAAAAGCTTACGATCAGGCACGACGAGACCCTCTTTTCCAAAACGAGTTTGCAAAACTTCTGCGTATCTACGCCGGACGTCCCACCGGTTTGTACCTTTCTGAAACCCTAACCCGATATCTCGGTGGTGCGAAGGTTTACCTTAAGCGCGAAGACATGCTCCACACGGGAGCGCATAAAATTAATAACGTCATCGGCCAAGCACTGCTCGCTAAGCGTATGGGCAAGACGCGGATTATTGCAGAGACAGGCGCCGGTCAGCACGGTACCGCTACCGCTGCTGTTTGCGCCCGTTTCGGTTTGAAGGCAGTTATCTATATGGGCGAGGCCGACATGGAGCGACAGGCACTCAATGTTTATCGCATGCGTCTAATGGGTGCCGAAGTCCGTGGCGTTGGTGCAGGTCAACGTACCTTAAAGGAAGCCGTCAATGAGGCTATGCGCGATTGGGTTACCAATGTCGGCGACACCCATTACATCCTGGGTACTGCCTACGGTTCGCACCCTTATCCCATGATGGTTCGTGATTTCCACCGCGTCATCTCGATAGAGTCTAAAGCTCAGATGCTCGAGGCAGAGGGCCGTTTACCCGATGAAGTCATTGCCTGTGTCGGCGGTGGTTCGAATGCAATTGGCTCATTTTTCGAATACCTCGACGAACCAAAGGTACGTCTTGTCGGCGTTGAAGCTGGTGGACGTGGAATTCAGCGCGGCGAACATGCAGCACGTTTTGCAGGCGGTCGTGTCGGCGTCCTTCAGGGCTGCCTCACGTATCTCTTACAAGACAGCGAAGGACAAATCGAAGGTACGCATTCGGTGTCAGCTGGTTTGGATTATGCAGCGGTTGGACCTGAGCATGCGTATTATCACGACAAGAAGCGCATCGAATTTGCCTACGCGACGGACAAAGACACCCTCGATGCCTTCCAATTACTTTCGCGCACCGAAGGCATTATCCCGGCACTCGAATCAAGTCATGCACTTGCCTGGGGCTTCCGTCGTGCAGCTGAACTTTCAGCTGATAAAGTCGTCCTCATTAATTTATCAGGTCGTGGGGATAAAGATGTTTGGCAGGCAGCACGTGCCATGGGCGTCGACATCAAACTCTAATGGGCAACGCACGCTCGATGACGGGGTTTGGTCGTGCGTCGATCACCTGCGGTTCAGTCAATCTCGTCATTGAAGTTAGCACCGTAAACCAACGCGGTTTAGCGGTGATGGTACACGTCCCCAATGAATGGTCCGAGCTCGAGTTGCGTCTTTCAACGTTAGCCCGGGAAACCTTCCAGCGTGGTAAAGTTACTGTGCGGGTCGCCTGTAACCGCGCCAACACCCACGGCCTTGATCTGACAGAGCCCTTACGTCAATTGCGCGAGCTCGCTGCCAAACATGGCGTAAATGGGCAGCCTGATTGGCATATTTTGCAGCGCATGATCGAGAAGCAAATGGGCGACTCGGGCGCAGTCCCTCTCGATGAAGCCGTTGCTGCGGCCGCAGTCAGTTGTGCGCAAAATGCCTTTAAAGCATGCGACGCGATGCGTGCGACCGAAGGTGAAGCATTGGTTCGTGATTTAAGCTCACGTATTGATGCGATTGATGTTCTCGTCGGTAAAATCGCAAAGATTGAAGAAGCCGCACCTACGCGCCTTCGTGATCGATTGCTTAAACGACTCCATGAGTTTGGTGTTGGTATAGATTTAAATGACGAGCGTGTGTTAAAAGAATTAGCGATCCACGCGGATCGCTGTGACATTTCTGAAGAGATTACCCGCCTGCGAAGTCACCTCGCACAAAGCCGAGCTCAATTAAAGTTATCAGGCGCCGGACGTGGCCTTGATTTCCTGACCCAGGAATTTCTGCGTGAGGTCAATACCATCGGGAGCAAAGCGGCTGAGGTCGAAACGACGAAAGCGGTGGTCGAGGCTAAAACCGAAATCGAACGGTTCCGTGAGCAGGTTCAAAACCTCGAGTGACGCGCTCTCTAGGCTTTTCGGCCTCAATTGTGCGTATTTTTGGCTTATTTGACGCGCTATTAACTAAATTTGAGCAGCAGCATTCATTCCTAAATGGTTCATCTTTACCCCTTTAGGAGACTTGCAAAGGTTGTCCGAGGATGTTCGATGTGAGTCCCTCTTTAGCCATTTGCCGTCATGTCAAACAAGCCAGCCAATCTTACTAAGCGCGAAATCGTCCTCAAGATCTTCGAGGAAACCAATCATTCGCAAAAAGTAATTCGTGAATCCGTCCAGCGTACTTTGGAGATTATCCAGGAAGCGTTGTTGGCCGGTCGCGATGTTGAACTCCGTAACTTCGGTGTCTTCGAAGTACAAATTCGTGAAAGCCGCATCGGTCGTAATCCTAACAAGCCCGAGACCGATGTGGTTATCCCACGTCGTGCCGTCGTAAAGTTTAAGTCAGGTAAAGAATTCAAAAAAGCACTGAAGTCGGCAGACCTCTCCAAATTCCAGGCGACCGCCGAAGAAGGTACGACTCCGCCGTCTGCCTAAGCGGATCCTTCCATGTCGCGGTTTGAGTCTTTGCCTGGTTTCCGTGCCTTCTATCCTGAAGAACGCGCGAAACTTAGTCATATCCTCGAAGTCTGGCGACAGGCTTGCCGTCGCTACAGTTTTCGGGAATGGGAGGGGCCTGTCCTTGAGCCCCTAGAACTCTTTACGGCAAAATCGGGCGACGAGATTGTCCGACAGCTCTTTAACTTTACTGATAAAGGTGAGCGTCTAGTTACCCTGCGCCCGGAGATGACTCCATCGCTCGCACGGATGGTTGGTGCGCGTGCTAATGGTTTACCCAAACCTATCCGTTGGTTCTCAATCGGGGAATGTTTCCGTTACGAGAAACAGCAGAAAGGGCGCCTCCGTTCTTTCTATCAGCTGAACGCGGATTTACTCGGTGAAGCAGGTCCAGCCGCAGATGCCGAAATTATGGCACTCTGTGCGGACTGTTTATTGGGCTTCGGTTTAGCCCGCGAAAGTTTTGCGATACGTTTATCAGACCGCACGCTTTGGTTCAGGGTGCTGGCGGCTTTAGGTGTATCTGAGGAGCTCGCGCCCGCTGTCCTAACCGCCGTGGACAAACTTGAGCGCGCGACCGATGCAGAACTTATCGTAATGATCAAAGAGGCGCTGGCGGGGGCGAATGCAGACCCTGTACGTATTCTAAGTGAAGCGCGTCGCCTAGCTGCGGTGCGTTCGTTTGCTGACCTTGAAGCTGCCCTGAGCAAGGATGATGGCGTGCAAGCTCGGTTAGCCGAATGGCGCGAACTGTTGTCATTGCTTAAGAATCTCGGCGTCGCTGACCTCGTCCGCGTGGACCTTGGTATCGTCCGTGGACTCGCTTACTATACTGGATTCGTCTTTGAAGCATTTGATGCCCAGGGTGATCAACGTGCGCTGGCCGGCGGTGGACGTTATGATGGCTTAATTGAAAAACTCGGTGGGCCTGCTTTGCCTGCCGTCGGGTTTGGTATGGGCGATGTCACCGTCGCCAACTTACTCGAAGATCGTGGTCTTGTCCCAGCTTATGCAGACGGCCCTGATTTCTATGTAGCCATTTTAGGTGCCGATGCCCGTCCCGCTGCATTATCAGATATTTCAATACTTCGTGCAGGTGGGATGCGGGTAGACTATAATCTGCGTGACGGAAAATTCCCCAAGCTCATGCAGGCAGCTGAAACTGCAGGTTCGAAGTTTGCCCTCATCTATGGTGGCGATGAAATCGCCAATGGAGTCGTTAAGGTTCGCGATTTAACAACACGGACCGAAGCGACTATACCGCGCACGGATATTATACCCGCGCTTCGTGCCGTCCTCTCTGAAGGATTTAGTGCGATTCAGCCCTGAGGCTCTCAGGATGTCTGAACAGCAACGTCAATACCGTGATATGACTACGACAGCGTCTTGGACGCTCGTCTCGCGTGTGCTCGGGCTTTTTCGGGATCAGCTCATGACCGCTACTTTTGGTGCGGGTATAGTTTCTTCGGCGTTCCTGCTCGCATTTCAGATTCCCAATCTCTTTCGACGTCTTTTGGGCGAAGGTGCGTTGACGGCTGCTTTAGTCCCAGCGCTGGCTGCTAAGTTAGCGAAAGAGGGTCGTCCTGCTGCTTTCGCATTCCTCAACCATGTCCTCCGTCGCGTGCTTCCTTGGATGACGGGTATTGCTTTGCTGGGACTTGGCACAGCCATTGGACTTTCATTCACTTTAGATGGTCAGGGTGCCCTTGCTGCTGAACTTACCGCATGGTGTATCCCTTACATGCCATTGATTTGCGCAGCCGCGCTCTTTACGGGTGCACTGCAATTGTGTGGTCGTTTCGGTTTAGCTGAAATTGCAGCCGGCGTACTCAATCTCTGCTTAATCACGTCTTTACTTTGGATAGGACCTTGGCTGTCGCCATCCGACCTTGCGGGCCAGGCACGTATCTTGTGCGTCGCAACGGTTATCGGAGGTATCTGTCAGTTGCTGATTCCGGTCATTGGATTACGGCAAGAGGGTTGGCAGCCCAAGCCAGTAACAGCGGATGCCCAAGCTTGGGAAACTTTGCGGAATGCTTTTGTCCCTGCATTGCTCGGTGCCGGCGTCTTGCAACTCAATCTGCTTTTCTCACGCCTACTCGCATTCGGCGTCGATGATAAATCGCTCACGCATTACTATGTTGCCAATCGCGTAACCGAATTACCGGTCGGACTTTTTTCAGTCTCCGTTGCGGCAGTTATCTTTCCCGCATTAGCGACTGCATTTGCCCAAGGAGATCGCGAAGCGCTGTGTCGGAATTATGCACGTGGATCACGGCTGGTTATGGCGATTAATATTGGTGCTGCCGTTGCCTTTGCCGTCTTAGCCAAACCTATCTTGGAGTTATTGTTTCAGTACGGTCGTTTTAATGGGGACGACGTTAAGAGCTCTTCGATGCTCTTGGTTTTGTTTTCAGCTTCCATGCCTTTTTATGCACTCAGTGCATTAACTTCTCGTGCTTTAAATGTTATCGGTCGAACGGATGCGACCTTGTATGCGGCGATGCACGCGCTTGGGGTCAATGCGGTGCTCTCGATCCTTTTAACCCACACCCCAGGTCTGAACCTAAATGGTGCCAATGGTTTAGCGGTCGCCAATCTGGTTGCTGCTGTATGGCAGCTGATCGTGTTGAAATACTACCTGCGCAAAGCCGAGCCTGCATTCTTTGCAGAGTCCCTCGTGAAGCCTTTATTCCAAGTGCTCTTCGGCAGTTTTATACTCGGTGCAGTTGCCTATAATACCAACGCTTGGCTGCATAATCAATTCTGGGGGCAGTTACCGAGCAAGGTGCTCATTTTTGCGACGATGTTTACGTCCTTAGCAGTCGCCTGCGGACTCTACGCCTGGATTTTAGATCAGTTTGGCTATCCTGAGCGCGATCTTATCCGCGGTTACATCGATAAAATTGCCCAGGTGCTTTGGCTGAAGCGACGTAAGTAACTTTTAGGCCGACTGAACAGGGCGACCTTCGTCGAAATCTAAATAGTCAAAGAAAGTTTGGATAGGTCCGTCTAAACTTAGCCCAGCTTCACTGAGACGCTTTTCAAGCGCTCGGCGGGCATCATCGCGCC
>CAIYUD010000120.1 GCA_903929325.1 uncultured Opitutia bacterium
GACGGTGCTGACAGTGATGTCGGTCGGTAAATTCTTTGCGGTTGTGCTTTGGTTTATGCACCTAATTTACGACGCACGACTGCTTTTTTGGCTCTTTGTAGCAGGCCTAGGTCTTGCCTGTGCGACATTTACAGCATTGGTTTCGCTGTTCTCTTTTGAACGCGTGGATACGGCTTGGTTCTCCTGATTGCTAAGGTAGCTTCGCCCAATATCAGTGCGTACTTGAAGCGGCGGAAGATGCACTCACAGTGGATTGCGTACTCATTGAGTGCGCACGCGTGAAACTCCCGCTACATTGGCATACCGAACCGCTTTTGCTGTTGTTGGTGGTTGGTGCGTGCTGGGCCTACGCACTGATTTGCGGACCTTTTCGCGCACAACTTGCCCCTGGTATGGGCTATGCGCGCGGCTATGCCATTCGATTCTACGCGGGTGTTGCTGCTGCCTTTATCGCGGTTGGCTCTCCCTTGGATCAGCTCGGTGAAGGTTATCTTTTTTCGGCACACATGTTGCAGCACATGCTGCTTATTTACGTTGCGGCGCCACTCATTGTCACGGGCCTGCCTCCTGAAATCTTAGATGGCTGGTTATTACGTCATGCGCGTATTTGTCGCGCGATGCGCTGGCTCACGCACCCGCTGGTCGCCGCGATTGTCTTTAATTTTTGCTTTTCTGTTTGGCACTTCCCGGAGCTCTACGAATGGGCTCTTCGCGACCGTACAGTTCATATCTTTGAACATGCATCGATGTTCTTCCCTGCACTTTTGATGGTTTGGCCGTTAGTATCGCGTTCGAAAGTTTTACCCGCTCTTGGACATGGCGCTGCGCTACTTTACTGCTTCGGGCTTATGGTCGCCGATCTTCCGCTTTGGGCTGTTCTGATTTTTGATAACACGCAGCCCTTGTATGAGACCTATCGGCTGGCACCACGCATCTTGCGGCTGGATGCGCTCCAGGACCAAGTTTTTGGAGCCGTCATCATGAAACTCTTTAACGAGCTCTTTTCACTTTGGCACATGGGGCGGTCTTTCTTCGGCTGGTATCGCGAAGAGAGATAAATCTATATCAGTGCTGTGAGGCGCGTCGAAAGAGTATCACAACGAGGATGGCTACACAGAGATTCGGCAGCCAAACCAAGATTTCTGGATGGACGCTCGGTGATTTTGCCCAAGCTGCCATGGCAGAAAGAATATAGAAACTTAAGGCAACCCCGAGGGCGACCGTCGCATTGATAAACGTTTCTTGTCGACCCACGCGTACGGCGAGCGGTATGGCGAGTGCTGAAAGGGTCAGGACAGAAAATGCCGAGGCTAAGTGGGCGTTTATCTGTTTGAGTGGCTCGAGTTTGGCGATGGCCACCTCTTCAGGTTTAGCCTTCTCTCGCACTTGCCAGCCAGTTTCCATTGCTGCCAGCAGCTCGCTGGTTGTTAGCCAGCGCAATTTGCGTTTACCAGCCGACTCTGTGCGTGCTACCGGGAATTTAAAATCAGCATCCACCATCGAAATAAAAGTGGATGGTTTAGCGTGTTGATTTTCGCCCACAGGTAATCTCTCGATGTGGGCGTGCTTTGCCTCAATCCGTATTAAATCAGGCTCACCTTCGGCGCCAGAGATACGCGTGATTTTGGCAGTCGTTGCTTGAGTGCTCTGGGTGAGTCGACCGGTTTCGTCGAGTTGCCAAACCCAGAGATCTGTCAGCACGTCGCCATCGCGATCGGCTGCACGTAAGACAACCCCAGGGAAGCTTCGGCAAAATTCTCCAGGGATAATCGCCGAGGCGGGATTGTCCGAGGCGGCTCCCGTTAGCAATGCGCGGTAAGCCGTATTTGCACGTGGGGCGACCTCGAGGTTAATCCAGCAGCATGTTAGGGCTAGTACGCCTGATAGAATTAAAGTTGGGGCGGCAATACGGAGGAGCGACACGCCGCCTGATTTCATCGCGGTTAATTCCTGTTGGGCGCCCATTCGACCAAATGCCACTAAGATTCCTGCTAGCATGCCAAGGGGCAGGGCATAAGGGATGACTCCAGGAATAAGCAGGGCGACCAGCTCGATGGCTTCGCCTGCGCTGACGCGCCCTGCAGCTAACTCACCGGCAATCTGGCGCACGGCACTGCCTGCAACCATGACGAATACGCAACCCCCTGTGGCTGTAAAAGCTGAAGTGGCGGTTTCTCGTAGTACGAATCGATCA
>CAIYUD010000121.1 GCA_903929325.1 uncultured Opitutia bacterium
GGAAAACTTCGCACCATCGAGGTGCCAACCCGTGGACTTTCCAAACGCGAAGCTAAAGCACTCGACGAACAGTATATGCGCGGAGATATCGTCAGCCTGCCCGTAAGCACCGAGACACGGCAAAGGCTCGAGAATGCGACAGAGCTGAAACGTCTCGGACCTTAACTTCCTGCCTTGCCCCATGCGACAAGCTTGGGATGATGCACCCATGGCAACACGCTGGGTGCCCCAAGGCTTCGATGCGACCCGCCCTGTAGCGATTATCGCAGGACGGGGCCGGTACCCTGCGCTCATGGTCGAACAAGCACGCGCCCAAGGCGTACCCGTGCGCCTCATTGCCTTCAAAGACGAAACTGAACCAAGTCTTCTCGCCAGCTTCCCAGCCGATCAATGTCGGGAAATTGAAGTTGGAAAATTAGGCGACATGCTCGCCGCCCTCAAAGATTTGGGCGCCAAGGGTGCAGTCATGGCTGGTCAAATCACTCCACGGAAACTTTTTTCCGGCATGGTGCCTGATCTAAAATTGATCGCACTGCTGGCGACATTACCTGAACGGAATGCTGAAACCATTTTTGGCGCTGTCTCCTCAGAAATTGAGAAAATAGGCGTACGCATGCTCGATGCTCGGGTATTTTTGGACGACCATCTCGCCACTGAGGGCAAAATGACGGGTTGGCTTGGTGGGTCGATCGATGCCGAGGAAATTGACTTTGGTGTAAAAATGGCACGCGAGATGACGCGCTTAGATATCGGCCAATCGGTGGTCGTAGCCAAAGGCACTGTCATTGCCGTCGAAGCCTTTGAAGGTACCGACAATATGTTACGTCGTTGCGCAGCAACCGGGGGTAAAGAAATGCTCTTAGTGAAAGCCGCCAAGCACGGACAAGACTGGCGCTTTGATGTGCCCTGCTTCGGCGTACTCACCCTTGAAAGCATGGCAGCTGGCGGCGTACGTAAAGCTGCACTCGAAGTTGATGGCGTCATTCTGATTGATAAGCCCGCCGTCATTCAACGTGCTGGTGAACTTGGAATCACGCTTGTGGGTTTCCGATGAACTTTGCCGAAAGCGAAATTGCTAAGCTACTCAGCTCCAAGCTTGGTGAAGCTGGACGCGTTACACATTTGGCGCTCGGCGCTGGATCGATTCGCATGACGCTTGAGCTGTCCGGACAAGGAGCGCCTGTAGATCTTTTTGCTGAGGGAATCACTTGGACGAAAGATGGCGACATGCTCGTCGTGCGCTGGAAGCAGGTCGGCAGTTCACTCACTTGGGCTCACAGCCTGCTGCAAACGCTCGCCGAAAAGGCACAGCATGAAATCCGGATGCCAGACTCATTGCGCATGGCTCCACTGAAAATGATTTTGCCGAAGGCTTAGCGACGAACCGGCTTAGTCACGGCAGGCTTAACGGGTGCCTTGGGCTCAACCTTGACGGGCTCCGTGGTGGCAGCTTTAGGCGTCTCAATCACGAGGGGTGTGTCTCCATCAAAAAAACCCCACCCTGCCGAACTGCGGGCAATAAACCAGGCGATTAAAAGTGCGACGACGACCATCAATATTTTGCGGTGTAGTAACCATCGCCCGCGAATATCTTCGCTATGTTCGACGGCACCCGTCCCCGTAAAGAACATGCGAAGTCGGGTCGACCAAGGCATTCCTGTGGCACCTGCAAGGTCGGGATAGCCATATTCCCGGTCTCGATAAGGGCGGGAAGTTGTCATCCAATTACGTAAGCGACGGAACACCCCTCGATTGATAAGGAAATGCTCACGCTTTACAAGCGGGGGTGCATGGGATACTTCGCTGGAACGGTGAAAGCGACTACCCGCTCCCTCCGCGCCCTCAAAGGCGTCCGACAAGTTGTCTGCCTAACCGCATACGATGCCATAACTGCTAGGTTAGCTGACACGGGCGGGGCTGACCTGATCCTCGTCGGAGACTCTGTCGGCAATACCGTGCTAGGATACGAGAGCACCGTCCCAGTGACCCTTGACACAATGCTGCACCACACAGCTGCCGTCGCACGTGCCAAACCCGAGGCCTTGGTTGTCGCCGACATACCCTTCGCCCTCGCCCACGACAACTTCCCAACCCTTTTGCGAACCTGCCGTCGACTTCTCCAAGAGTCAGGAGCTGAAGCCGTTAAAATTGAAGGCGGCACATCGCTCGCTAAATCCGTCGCCAAGCTCGTTGATGCAGGGATTCCGGTGATGGGACATATTGGTTTAATGCCCCAACAGGTACATGCTGCGGGTTATCGCCGTCGTGGCATTACCGATGAAGATCGCGCGCGCGTATTGGCGGATGCCTTGGCTATTACCAAAGCAGGAGCCTTTTCAATCGTCGCCGAATGTATCGAACATTCACTCGCCAAGGAAATTACCAAAGCCGTGAACGTCCCTATCATCGGCATTGGATCGGGTACAGATTGCGACGGACAGATTCTCGTCATTTACGACCTACTCGGACTTACTGAAAATCCACCCTCGTTTGCTAAACCTGAAGCGAAATTGGCACGCGATGCAGTTGCGGCCATTCAGCGCTGGGCAAAAAAAGTTAAGAAAGGTAATAAAAAATGAATACAGTGGTATTAGGTGCAGGCGCATGGGGTACTGCGATGTCCATCCATCTCGCTCGCCAAGGTCATAGTGTGACGCTTGTCCCACGTCGCGCAGACCACGCACTCGAGATAGCTTCCAGTCGCGAAAATCGCGATTACCTCCCTGGGCACTTTTTAGATATGAGCATTCAGGTTGGGCTCGAACTCGTCCCTGCGCTCATGGAAGCGGATCTTATTTTTATCGCCTGCCCTTCCAAAGGACTGCCTGAACTCCTAAAAAATATTCGATGCAGTCTTGATGCCCAGCAGCCACCCAAACTGATTCTTTCGCTCTGTAAAGGCTTGGACCGCGAAACACTTCGTCGCCCTTCAGAACTTATCACCCAAGCTTTGCCTGGGGTAAAGGTAGCAGCATTGAGCGGCCCGACCAATGCCGGGGAAGTTGCCCGAGGCTTACCCGCCGCCGTCGTACTTGCAGGAACCGATGCGGCTGCACTCGAAGAAGCCCAAGCAGCCCTCAGTGGCCCGACACTCCGTGCGTACACGAGCGATGACTTAGTTGGCACCGAGATTGGTGGCACCCTGAAGAACGTTTATGCACTCGGGGCTGGGCTCTGCGATGGTCTTGACCTCGGCTCAAATGCCAAAGCATCCTTCCTGACTCGATCACTTCAAGAAATGGTACGGTTAGGCGTAGTACTTGGCGGCCGTAGTGAAACCTTCTTAGGCTTAAGTGGTACGGGTGACTTAATGGCAACGGCCCATGGCACCTGGAGTCGCAATCGCGGGTATGGCGAAGAAGTTGCCCGAGATTTCGCTGGAGCAAAGGCTGCACTTGCGAATCGCAAGTCAGTCGTCGAAGGCGTTTGGGCTACAGAAGCTTTTGCCCGCATCGCTCGTGATCGGAAGATTGATGCACCGATTTTAGGATGCTTAGACGCCATTCTCCGCGGAGAGCTAGAACCACGCGCAGGTGTAGCCGCACTGATGACGCGCGACCTCAAGCGCGAGGGATGAACAACGTCGAACCTCGTCCATCCGCCATCCACGGCATCGGACTTTTTGCCACACGTGATTTCACGAAAGGCGAGCACGTGGTGCAGTATACGGGAGTGATTGTGCATACCCCACCTCAACCGGACGAAAACGGTCTGATTCATGCCATGGAATTAGACGTGGGGCGGTGGATTGATGGTTGCGGGCAGGAAAATGTCGCCCGACATGCCAATCACAGTTGCGAACCCAACGCAGAGTCTCAGCCCGACGGTGATATCATTCAGATTGTCGCCCTACGGGATATATCGAGCGGCGAAGAAATCACTTTTGATTATGGCTACAATCTGTGTGCTGCGCTTTCACACCCTTGCCGCTGTGGGGCCAAAGGATGTCCCGGCAGAATTGTGGCCACCCCCCTGCGGACAGGCATTTGGAAGCACTTTCGAATAGGTAGAGCAAGGGATTGACCCAACCGCTTGAGTCTACAAGTTTCCTTCCTTGTGCAACCCGCCAGAGCATGAACAAAGTCATCCTTAAGGACCTCGATATACGAATTCAGAAGCAATTCGCTGCTATCGAACAAAACCTCAAAACCAACGCGCAGTATGCGATGGAATTAGCCAGCGGACTATTGGTGCGCAATCCAGGTTGCGTTGAAATTCGTCGCATCCTACGTCGTGCCCAAAAATCCGTTTTGGGAACTTCCAAAGGATCGTTTGGTGGACTTTTCTCGGGCTTAATGGGCGGACCCAACCTTAAACTAATCGAGTCAGATCCTGTTGCAGCCATGGCCGACGCAGAGGCTCGGCTTAGCAAGAAATACTCGGATGTCGGTGCACATAAACAACTCGCCGCAGCAGCCGCGAAACTTGGCCTCTGGGACACGGCAGCTTTTGCCCACGAGGAACTCGCCGAACTTGAACCTGAAGAAATTTCCCACCCTGTGGCTGCAGCCAATGCACACATCGAAGATCACGAATATGATAATGCATTGGCATACGCTGACCTTAAATTAAAGACCTTCCCTGGTAACGGAGAACTCATGGAAGCTGTCCGCAAGGCCTCGGTTGCCAAAACCATGCGCAAAGGAAACTGGGAAAGCACTGAAGACTTCCGTTCAAAGCTTAAAGACCAAGACGAAGCTACACGTCTTGAGCAGGCCTCACGCGTGATGACCGATTCAGACTCCGCCCAGGAACTGATTGCCAATATTGCGAAACGCATCGAGAGCGACACCGAGAATCTGGGCCTCTATAAAGATATTGTCCGTCAATTTACACTAACCGGCGATTACGACAGTGCAGTCGCTTGGTTGCAACGAGGCCGCATGACACCGCTTGGTCGTGTTGACGTTGCCCTTGAGCGCCAAGAACAAGAACTGGTTATCCGTGGCCTCGAGAAACGTATCAAAGCAGCTCAAGCCGCTGGCGACACTGCCACCGTTGCTGCCTTAGAAAAAGAAGAAGCGGATTTACGCCTCACCTCTGCCACCACGATGGTTGAGCGCTACCCAAATGACCATAACTACCGCTTCGAACTCGGCAGCCTCCTTCTCAATCTCGGCCGTCTCGACGAAGCTATTCAGCAACTACAGGTTTCCCAACGTAACCCTAAGCTCCGTCAATCCTCACTGCTAGGCTTAGGTCGTGCTTTCCTCGCAGGTCGTAAGTTCGACTTAGCTGTTGAACAACTTCAGTTAGCAAAATCTGAGCTCACGCTGATGAATGATCTTAAAAAGGAAGTTATATACGCGCTCGGTGGCGCCTTTGAAGCTGCCGGCAAAGAGAAAGAAGCGATCGATGAGTATAAACTCATCTACACAACTGACTCGGCTTACCGCGACGTATCTAAGCGTATCAATGACTTCTACGCCAAGTCGGCATCCTAATGGCTATTACGCCCTTTAGCAGCCTGCTAATTGCAGATGTCGGCGTCAGCATGGGTGATGAAGGCAAAGGTCGCCTCATCCCTGAAGTCGTCCGCGAGTTACAAAAACTTACCGGACGTAAAGATGCCGTTGGCACCGTTCTAAAAGTCAATGGTGGTGCGAACTCAGGTCACACCGTGGCCGGACTTAAACTCAACCTCCTTCCAGGTGGCGTCGCTGAACACGATGTACCATGTCTCGCCCTCGGCTCGGGCGTTGTCGCCGATCCACGCAAAGCCCTCTGGGAAGCACTCCCATTAGAAAAGATAGGCATCCCAGTTCTCAAGCGACTGCTCATTGATGAACGTTGCATGGTCAGCGACGTCACTCACCGCATTCTAGACCTCGCCTGGGAAGATTACCGCGTGCGAATCCTTGGACAAGAACCCCGCGGCTCAACCGGCCGCGGCATCACCCCTGCCTATGTCGACGAAGCTTCCCAATTCCAAGTTCAATACTGGGAGTTTCTCGGTAGCCGAGAAGCTTACGCCAACCGAATGGAAGCACGCCTCGATCGCGCCGAGCGGACGGTGCGTCACGTCTGCCAGTTGCCTGCAGAAGTTTGGCCAACACTTTTTGAAAAACTGACCCAGGCTGAACTCCGTGCCAATGCGGGTGCAATTCAGTCAGGCGTCTTCACCGAAGCTGAATTCGACTTTAACCGCTTCTGCGGCAAAGAACCCTATACCTTTAATCGTGCGGTCGTTATTGAAACCTATTGGCAGGCCGGGCGTAAACTTGCGGCGTGCATTGGCGATGTCCGCGAACACATCCTCGGTGATTTAGCAGCTGAACGCCGTATCGTCGGTGAGTTCGGTCAAGCCTTCTGGCTAGACAAGCGCCATGGCTTCGCTCCCAACGTCACAGCTTCACACACCTTTACCGCTGAAATCTTCCAGTCCGCAGGCATCCCTGTTCAACGCGTACACGTGATGGGATGCTGCAAAGCGTATGACACCAAAGTGGGCACACATACTTTCCTCACTAAGATGGAGGAAACCCATCCTCTGTACCGTCACTTAAGTAAACTCGAGTACGGAACGAGCACCGGTCGACAACGCATGGTCGGCTGGTGTGACCTAGTTGAAAAAGCGGATGCCTTACGCTTTGGCGGCTATGACGACCTTGTTATCAATAAGTTGGACGCCCTTTCGCCCCACGGTGAATGGAAGGGCGGCGACCTACTCCTCTGCACTGGATACACCGATGCCGCTGGCAAGATTTACACGGGCGTACCTCGCGACGATAGTCTGCGCAGAACCCTCAAACCTATCTACGCCACCTTACCAAGCTGGAAGGAAGACATCTCCGGTATACGCTCGTTCAGCAAACTTCCGAAAGAAGCACAGCGCTATATTGCTTTCATGGCTAAAGAAATTGTACGCCTAGCGAATCGCAACGAAGCCACCACTCGTTTACCGAATATTCGTTACGTAGGCGTAGGGCCAGATCCCGATCAGATTATTGCAGACATACCCGCCACGTCCGAACTGATCAAACTGGCTTAATATCAGCGCAAGTAAGTTTCTCAATGGAACACACCTTTGCCCTCCCCCTCTGGTCGATGGTCGATCGCACGAAGGTCGAACTTGGTAAATCGGATATGCGTGCACTTGCGCGACAACTCGGGCGTTGGCTGGAGCATAACTTTAACATTGAGCACAAAGGCACCGTGATTGAGGAGCCCGATCCCTCGCAACTAGACACGGAACCTTTATTACTGGTCGCGAGCGTTCCTGAAGCCCACTGGCCTGCGATGCTGGCGCTGGCCCAATCTCAAAAATCATCCCTGTATATTGTCGTACCTGATAGCGAAGGCAGATTCAGCCTACACCGGCTCAACGTACCTCCCCTTCCATGAAACCGCTAAGCATTTTCATATTTGTTGTGGCCGCTAGCGCAGCGCCGGCACCTGAGCCATTACTTCTACCCAGGCCGCTGACAATCACGATGGACGAGGGTCACTTGCGAGCCAACAAAATGGTCGCCCCTAATATTAAAAGCACACTTGATCCGAAACTTGGTTCAGAAAGTTACACCTTAAAGGTCA
>CAIYUD010000122.1 GCA_903929325.1 uncultured Opitutia bacterium
AAACAGAATCAGCGGTGCAAATCATCCACAAGCCAACAGGCCTGATGGTTTATTGCGCCGATGAACGCTCACAGTTGCGCAACCGACAAAAGGCGATGCGTATTTTATGCGCACGCTTACTTGAGCTACGCACATCCGAGGCACACGCTGCACGATCCGATGCACGTCGCAGTCAAGTTGGCTCCGGCGATCGCTCCGAACGCGTGCGCACATACAACTTCCACCAAAATCGCGTCACCGACCACCGTGTTGATTTAACACTGCACGGCTTACAGCAAGTGCTCGACGGCGATATTGCTGAACTCACCGAGGCCCTTGTTGCTGCGGACCGCCGGGCACGTGCGGAAGCGTTTACTCAACCGGGAGCGTAAACGAGCCGACGCCTGTTTTGACGCGGAAACGACCCGTTTCTGGTCGGCCATCATCTAAGCGTTTATCCAAAGCGACCAGGAAGGTTTGCGCATCTTGTACGTTCTTGGGCTCAAATGTAATTGCCGCCTTACCTTCGGCTCCGGACCGAACAAATCGCCAAGTTCCAGTGACGGTTAAGTCGCCCGCAGCTTTTTCCCATACTTTTGAAAAATCGTACCGGGTTAAGCCTTCAGGAGGTTTGGAAAGGTCGAAATCTTCCGGCCAAACACGCTGCTCAAGACGATACTGAATAAGCGGAATGGAGGAGCGACGGTACGTTTCTGCAACGGACGAAGATTTGAGGTAGTCCTGGAGCACCGTGTAAAAAATCCAAAGAGAGAACGTTAACGCACCGACAAAGGCCCACTTAAAGACGTGGAACCACAGCGGCGTCGTAGGCGCCAATAGAATGGTTGGATTCCTAGGGTCAGAGGACGACATACGAAGAGTGCTCAATCTACAGAAATATACAGGTTTCGGCAAGCGTGGCTTTTTTACTTTCGCCTATATACCCGAGACTCTTTCAAACATGAGGCGTGGATTCTGCATACCTTGAACGCTTTGCGGGCGTAGCCCGTCTTTACGGCAAGTCGTCACTCGAGCGACTCTCTCGCACTTCATTTATGATTATCGGTTTAGGCGGCGTCGGCACATGGACGGCAGAAGCCTTGGCACGTAGCGGCGTCGGCAAACTCATCTTGGTCGACGGCGACGACGTTTGCACTTCCAACACCAACCGCCAATTGCACGCCGTTAAAGAGTCCATGGGGCAGCCCAAGGCAAAAGTTCTCGCGGATCGTGCGCGTAGTATTCACCCGACAATTGATGTGCAGGCAGAAATCCGTTTCGTCTCTCGGCCAGGCGCACCCGCAGCGCTCGACGGCTTTCAAGGAATTGTGATTGATGCCATCGACAGCTTAAGCGCGAAGTGCGGTATCCTTGCAGCCACGCGCGCAGCTAAACTACGCACCGTCACGACAGGTGGCTGCGCAGGACGCATCAGCGGCACACAAATTCAGGTCTCTGACTTAACTTCCACACGCGACGACCCACTCTTACGACTGGTCCGCAAACGCCTTCGCCAAAACTTCGACTTTCCGCGCAAAGGACCGATGGATATCTCCGCTGTTTGGTCAGATGAACCACTGCGCGTGGCCACGGACTGTGAAGGCTTACCTGGAAACCAATTGCCAGATGACGAGGAGCTACACCCAAATTGCGAGTGGGGTTATGGCACGGCCGCACACGTTGCAGGAGCCTTTGGACTCGCGGCGGCGGGCGAGGCTATTCGCTTAGCGCTTCTAGAAAGTTAAATTAGCGCGTACCAAGATTACCCATCTTGGTTAAACGGATTACAGGAACGGGCGTAGCTGGCTTCTGCTCGGGCACGGTAATAATAAGTCCTGTACCAGGCTCATAAGAGGCAGCCAGTTTTTCCCCGCCCGCAAGCAACACCGCTTCTTGAGGTAGCCCTTTGAAGTTAACAACGAGTCGGCGATCTTTAGGCCACTCGTAGACATGCAAGTAAAGCGTACCAGGAGCGCGGAATGTGTAACGCCCCCAAGTCGGGCGAGCCAACGCACTCGCGGTTGTGCCGCGGATCGACTCGGCGTTGACGTCCATCCATGCACCAATGCCCGCAAGACTTTGCAATGCTTCGGGCTGGAAGCTGCCGTCGCCCATCGGACCAACGTTTAATTGATAGTTTCCGCCCAACGATGCGTTATTAATTAAATTACGAATCAGCTGATCAACGGGTTTCCATTTATGGTCGAATTTATTGTAGCCCCATGAGTAGTTAAGCGTACCCGAGGTCTCCCACGGCATATCAAAACCCTTATCAGGGAATTGATTATCGCCCATCGAAAGTAAATCCACGCCCTGCTTTCGTCCTATACGACTATTCACTAAACAATCGGGTGCATGGGCGTGGACCGTTGCCAGAAGTTGGTCGAGACGCTTGTCCGTCAAAAAGCCGCGCGACTTTCCGCCCCAACTATCAAACCAAAGTAAGTCTGGCTTCAGCCGATCACAAAGCTCGGCAACCTGAGCGATACACTTTTCATCCCAATACTTTTGGTAAGCTTCCTGAGAGGGCTGCACAAAAGCGTAATCGCCTTTGATTTCAGGCCAAGGAGGCAAAGCTCCGCCTGGATGATCCCAGTCTAGCCAATGCGAATAATAAAGCCCAAATCGGATACCACGCTTGCGACAAGCCGCCGCAAGTTCGGCGAGGAGGTCACGGCCAAAAGGTGTCGCGTCGACAATGTTGTACTTTGACACACTCGACTTCCATAAAGCAAAGCCGTCGTGGTGCTTGGAAGTAATGACCACATAACGCATGCCTGCACGCTGCATAGCATCGGCCCACGCATCCGCGTTAAATTTTTCTGCCTTAAATTTTGCAAGAAGCGTGTCGTAGTCGCTGCGCGAGATGCCCACTGGTTCATTGGGCCAGTTATGCTGCATACGAATCCACTCCGCGTAATCATTCCGACCCATTCTCTTCCCGTCCCACTCCCCTGCCGGAATAGAATAAAGCCCGAAGTGAATAAACATGCCGAAACGGGCCTCCTCAAACCATGCTGTTCGGCTGGTCGATACACCCGTTGTCACAGGAGGCTCCGCCGAGACAAGGCTAGCAATGAAGACAATAAACAGTGGGATGCATCGTGGCATAAAGGACAGGAATTGGCTGAAATCGGGCGTAGCGTAGAGCAAATCTAGATAATGTGAGGCTCATGACGAGTCTTCTGTCGTTTCCGCTTTCGTCTTTTCCGTTTAATGCTTAACCCACGTGCATCGACATGCGCGCTCCCGCACTACCGACCGAAGCCTTAATGACCGTTGAAGGTCTGCCTTTTCATAAAGTAGCGACCGGTAAGGTGCGTGAAATTTTTGATTTAGGCGAACAGCTGCTGATTGTCGCGACTGACCGACTGTCAGCGTTTGATGTCGTTATGCCGAATGGCGTGCCCGGTAAAGGCATCCTACTGACTCAAGTTAGTCTCTGGTGGTTCGAACAAGCCGCTAAGATTTTCCCCATTCACCTCGCGCCCAATCACTCGCAAGCAGTTGCAGCAGCGCTGAAAGGCCACGAGGCGCTTATTCCGCGCTCAATGTTGGTGCGTAAATTAAAACCCTTACCGGTTGAAGCAGTCGTGCGCGGTTACTTAGCAGGCAGTGGCTGGAAAGAATATAAATCGAACGGTGCAATTTTAGATCACAAACTTCCGACAGGATTACTCGATGGATCTAAGCTGCCGGAGCCAATCTTCACGCCATCAACAAAGGCTGCAGCTGGGCACGATGAGCCAATCACCCAAGCGCAATGCGCGGAGATTCTCGGACAAAAAGATTTCGCGGCTATCCGCGATGCATCGATCGCGCTTTATCGCATGGGATCAGAGCGTGCAGCCAAGGCCGGCATTCTTCTCGCTGATACGAAGTTTGAATTTGGACATGCGGCCGACGGTTCACTTGTGCTCATCGACGAAGTGCTCACTCCAGACTCCTCGCGTTATTGGCCTGCTGAACGCTGGCAACCCGGTCGCTCACAGCCTTCCTACGATAAACAATTTGTGCGCGATTGGCTCGAAGCCCAACCTTGGGATAAGCGCGCACCGGGCCCACGTCTGCCTGAGGACATTGTTAAGGGCACCCAGCGACTCTACACTGAGTGCCTCGAGCGGCTGACGGCCTAAAGGCGCTCAGCGACTTCGCAACTTGCGCGGAGAGGCCTTGGCCTTCGTCTTACGACGACGCATCGCTGCCTCCTCCACTTTCGGCTCTTCTAGATTCCTAGCCAACCATTCCGCGAACGCATCCTCACTGACTTGGCCGGCAGCGAGGCCGAGCGTGTACACGACAGCCTCAACCTCCGAGCCCCGGAAGCGAAGGCCGTTGAACTCAAGGAAGGCAATGGCGAGCGCCAGACCTGTCCGCTTGTTGCCGTCGACGAACGGGTGCCCCTCGATGACGCCGGCGGCATACGCAGCTGCCATGCGCGGCAGCGAGGCGCGCCCATAGGTATGAAGGTTGCGAGCCCGCGACAGCGCTGACTCCAGTCGGCGGGCGTCACGCACGCCGCGGCCACCGCCATGCTTCGCTAGCACGAGCGCATGTAGGGCCTCCGCCATCTCGAGCGTGAACCAGCGCGGCTCCGAGTTCATTTAGCCAACTCGCGCAGGGCGTTCTTATAGCGGTCGGTCACAGACCTAAAGACCTCCATGGCGCGCTCAAACTCCGGATCAACCGCAGGCGACGGCGTCACCTTGTAGGTGCCGCTGGTCTTGTCGAATGACAGCTCATCGCCCTCGCCTACGCGCATTTCCTCCAGCAGTTCCTTAGGAAGCAGGATGCCGAGGGAGTTGCCGATTTTACGAATCTTGGACTTGTGGGCCATGGTCCATAAGTAATAACTGAGTTATAACATAGGAGTCAAGCCCTTCCCCTTTCAGGTCAAAGCTACTTGATCAGGAT
>CAIYUD010000123.1 GCA_903929325.1 uncultured Opitutia bacterium
GCGCTAATGACTTCAAATCCGGCGACGACCGATCCGGCTAAAGCTAAGACAGGAATGATACGACTCAGGGCAGCGATGGTGCCGAGGCGACGTTCGAGGACGGGAAGTTCCAGCAAGGCTGCTTCGGTGGCGGCAGCACGCATGGCATCTTCGCCGGCCGACATACGAAGGAGGGCAGATTTGACGACGCGGGGGACGGGGCCAGGGGATTCTTCGCACGCAGCAAGGGCTTCATTGGAACGTCCGTTGCGTAAATTATTACGGACACCTTCAATGAAGTCGGACGAACGGACATGTCCGCGGTGGAGAAAGAGGGCACGCTCGAGGAAGAATACGCCCGCAATCAGCGAGAGTATCAAAATAAGCCACGCAAAGGGACCGCCATCGGTCAGTAGGAAGAAAGAGGTAGAGGGAGGCATTACTTGGTGGGATTGGACGGTGCGCGTTCGAGTTCGGCAAGTTTGCTTTCTGCGAGGGCTTTTCCGGGCAGGCGCGATTCACTGTCACCGAGCCCCGCATTTAAGTCACGTAAAAGACGATAGGCGGCGATGGCTTCTTTACGGTCACCGTCGGCTTCGCACCGTTCGCCTAAGAGTAGCAGTGAGCGTGAGACCCACGAACGCCCGTTCATGCCTAAAGCTTCGCGTGAGCCACTGAGCAAGTCAGTCACTTCGCGGGCGAGTAATTGCCGAACGTCACGTCGTGTCGCATCGGCATCGGCAACAGATTCCCCCTTCGCACGGTCAAGTAAAGCTTGGGCAAGTTTATGTCGGCTCTCAGCGAGAGCATCTGGATCGCGGGACCAAGTTTCGACCACGCGTTCGTAGGCGGCGACTGCACGGCTAATGCGCGCACGATCAGGTCCGCCGTTGGTGGCGCGACGGAGAGCTGCTAAGCCCATCAAACAATCTGCGCGGGCGAGTTCAGCTTGTGCACGCTGCGGGTGTTGCGGGAATTGCCGCGTGAGTTCATCCATCAGACGCAGTGCGGAATCGAAATCGCCGAGGTTACGGAGAATTTCAGCTTCACGGATGGTGACTTGGAAAACGAGAGGATGTCCGGGGTAACGGGTGATAAAGGTCGACAGTAGGCTAGCGGCTTCGCGCAGTTTACTCTCACCTTCGGTTGCCGCGAGAATGGCGGCCTGTTCGGCAGCTTCATGTAATCCAAGAGCTGCGAATTCAGCGAGCGCAGGATCGTTGGCGTAATCTTTAGCGAGTTCTTCAAAACGTTTTTGGGCTTCAACGTGACGTCCTTCCGATGCCAGCAAACGGCCTTCGGCGAGGAAGGAGGCAGCTCCAGCTGACACTTTGCCATAACGCTCGCGCAGTTGGACCAGTTCGCGAATCTCAGCACCGCTCTTGGCTTCAGCAGAAGCACGTGCTTTGAGTAAAGCAGCATGTGCACGCAGTTCGGGTGCCGCCGCGACCAGTTGCGGACTGGCGTCTTTGGGTAAATTCTGGAGCGTATTCGTCACGCTCTCCGCATAACGCATCGCAGAGGTGCGATCACCATTGGCGAGAGCTGATAACGCACGGAGCCATTCGAAACGGAGCGCAAAATCAATCGGTGCTGATTGCGAGATGCCTGAAAATCGTCCAAGCATGCGCGCGAAGTCCTCGGGCTTCGCATGACGTCGTGCGTAGTCGGCGATATTCCAAGCACCCATTAAGACACGCTCTCGGGTAATTTTTCCTTTAGTGACGGCATCCTCGAGTTGTTTGGCGGCGTTATCGAGTCCGCCTTCTTCTTCGAGCATGCACAGGATTGCTTGGTGGAAAGCACTGTCACGAATCGTTGGCTCGGTAGCGTCTTTAAGGAGATTCGTGTAGGCACGTGCGGCTACTGCATAGTCGCGTGCTAAAAAGAGACAGTCGGCCGACGTTGCGCGAATGGTATCGCGACGCGGAGCGGGCAGAAGGGTGACGAGACGATCGAGGTGCGAAGAAGCGAGGCGGTAAGAGCCATCGCCCCAGGCGAGGAAGGCTAAGATGCGCACCGACTCGGCGACGAGTGGGCTGCCTGGGGTTTCGCGCAAGAGATCATCCGCAGCTGTGCGGGCAAGTTCACGATTGCCGGCCGTGAGCATGATTTGCGCACGGGCCAAGTGAATGGCATCGGTGATTTCTGGGCTACGCGGGCAGCCATTGCGGCTGTCGCTTAAAAAGGCGTAGGTCGCATTGGCGAGTTGGACGGTACGTTCGGCGGCAGCTTCGCTTACACTCGTGGCCAGTGCTCGGATAGCTTTACTGCGAATCCCTGCAGGTGCTTCGGCATTACCAGCCGCAAGACGCAAGTGCCCGATACCTTCTTCGGACGTCGGACCAAGAATGATACCCGCAGCTAAATCTGCTTCTGCTTGTCGCGTGGGTTGAGTCCCGCGTACGTCTTGTAAGACAGCAGCAGCTTCCGCAATTTTTCCGCGACGGGCGAGCAAGGTGGCCCAGGTGCGTGCAAACGCAAAACCCGCATCGGTACCTTTGGTTTCACGGGCTCGACGTTCCATGGATGCTAAACTGGCGTCATCCACTTGTCCGTTTTGTACGGCCGAGCGGTAGGCGAGTAATTCGATGCGTTGACGTTGTGATTCGGAGACCGCGGATTCGACGGCTTTGCGAATGACGGCTTCAGCGCCAGGAGTTTCTCGGGCTATACCGATCATACCGGTGACAGCTAATGCCCAGGGACGTTCTTCGGGCGGCAGGGCTTCGACGTTTAATTGACTGACGGCTTCCGTGATTACGGCGGTATCGTTTTGCAACAATCCTGCTAAAGCTAAACGCAAAGCTTTGCGTGGAGAGTTGGGCAGAGGCTTAACGAGGGCGATAGCCTGTTCGGCTTGATTGCGTTCGAGTAAAGCGAAGGCCAGCCCGAGGGTGGCACGTTCACGATCTGCTTCTGAGATACCCGAGATGGTCAGTGCGCGGCGGTGGAGTTCGGCGGACGTTGAAGACAGTCCCGCCGAGAGGGTTTCTTCAGCTAGTTCAATCAGTGCCCGGGCAGCAGGGTCCTCGTTGGCTGGGGCGACGGGTGCTTCACCTAATACCGGCACACGAAGCTCCTGTGCGGTGGTCGACGCAGTGAGTGCGGCAAGAAGTGCGAAGACGGCACGGTACATGCTCCCCGAGCATGGGCGGGCAAATAGCTTCGGGCAAGCGGGGACTGGCCCCGTTTAGGCCTTCTTATCTAACCCGAAGCTCGTATGCACGGCACGAACGGCTTCATCGGCCTTGGCGGGGTCAATCGCCACCGAAATTTTAATCTCGGAGGTGGTGATGAGTTCGCTGTTAACGCCGACGGATGCCAAGGCTTTGAAGAGCAGGCCGGCAACGCCAGGGTGCGAAATCATACCGACGCCGACGATGGAAAGTTTGGCAACTTCGCCAGCCGAACGAACTGTTCCGGATCCTAATTTCTTGAGGGTGGCGCCAATGACTTTTTCGGCACGCGCAAATTGATCGGTGTTAATCGAGAAAGTTAAATTGGCCTTACCATCTTTACCAAGGTTCTTAATAATCATGTCCACGCTCAGACCAGCTTCGCCGATATCGTCAAAGATGGCAGCGATGGCATCGGGGCGATCGGGCAGGTCGGTGACTGTCACGCGCGTTTGCGAGCGGTCGAGGGCGACGCCAGCAATGGCAGCGTCTTCAAGGGTTTTATCGATGGCTTTCACGAGGGTTCCGGGTTTGTCGTTAAAAGAAGAACGTACTTCAAACGGTACGCTATATTTTTGGGCAAATTCGACCGAACGCGATTGCATAACTTTGGAGCCACTCGAAGCGAGCTCGAGCATCTCCTCGTAGGAGATCTCTTCCATCTTGCGTGCGTTGAGAACGATGCGTGGGTCGGCGGTATAGACACCGTCGACGTCCGTATAAATTTGGCACATGTCCGCCTTGATCGCTGCAGCGACAGCAATAGCAGTTAAGTCGGAACCGCCACGGCCTAAGGTGGTGAGCTCGCCGCTTTCAGTGGCACCTTGGAATCCAGCGACGACAACAACTTTACCTTCGTCGAGGCGTGCTAAGATATCGCCACCGGTGATGCGGACGATACGCGCACGGGTGTGTTTGTCGTCGGTAATAATACCTGCTTGGGCACCTGTACGTGAAACGGCAGGCACGCCGATGGCATGCAGGGCCATCACCGTTAGGGCGATAGTTTCTTGTTCACCAACGGCGAGAAGGACGTCCATCTCGCGCTCTTCAGGTAAATTCGAAAGTGCTTTGGCGCGTGCGACGAGCTCATTGGTCACGCCACTGCGGGCGGAAACCACCACGACCAAGCGATTCCCTTGCGACCATTGTTCTTTGACTTTGGCTGCAACGTTGCGGATGCGGTCGACGGTGCCGACCGACGTGCCGCCATATTTTTGGACAATCAAGGCCATCGCTCAGGTCGCAAAAATGCGTAAGAGCATGGGTTCCTCAAGTACGGTCTTTGCGCGACTGAGTTCAGCGACCACTTTGGCTATGTTGCGTTCGCTCGCTGGGTAAGTGGAAAGAGTCAGCGTACCCGTACCTTTGTCGGGGTGTTCGTATTGCACCACGCGTGCGATGGAAACTTTATGCTGTGCAAAGATGCGGTAAATACCGGCGAGCACCCCATGGGTGTCGCGTAAGGTCATGCGCAAGTAGAACGGGGAGACGATTTCATCTTCGTCGGCCATGCGGAGGGATTTGCCAGCGCGTGTTAAGGCATGAAGGTCGGCGTCGACAATGCCGCCGCGGGTACGCGCGAGAATGGCATCGACGAGATCACCCAAGACTGCGGATGCAGTTGCGTCGCCGCCAGCACCACGTCCTGCCAGCGTGGTTGAGCCAACGACATCGCCGCGCAGGGTGATGCCGTTGTTAACGCCGGAAACCTTGGCTAGAATATTGTCGGAAGGAACGAGGGCAGGGTAGACACCCACGGACATCCAGCCGGCCTTAAAGTCACGTCGAACCACTGCGAGGTGTTTCAAAGTATAGCCGAACTTGCGCGCAAAATCGATATCAGCGGAACGCACATTGCGAATACCTTCGACGAGAGTGCGCGCACGTGGTGCCCATTTACCGTGAGCTAAGAATGCGAGGATGGAGGCTTTGTGCCAGGCATCGATACCGTCGACGTCTAAAGAAGCATCGGCTTCGGCATAACCATGCGTGCGTGCTTCCTTCAGGGCTGTCTCGAAGTCGAGACCATCTTCGCCCATGCGCGTGAGGATGTAGTTGGAAGTGCCGTTGACGATGCCGACGATTAAATCAAAGCGGTTGGCAACCAAACCTTCACGGAGTGATTTGATAATTGGAATACCACCACCGACGGAACCTTCAAAGAGAAGTTTGCCGCCACTGGCTTGGGCTGCGGCGAGAATTTCTGGACCATGGTCACAAAGAAGTGCTTTGTTGGCAGTGATGACTGTCTTGCCGGCGCGGAGTGCGCGGAGGACGAGTTTGCGGGCGACGGTGGTGCCGCCGATAAGTTCGATGACGATGTCGACTTTGGGATCGTCGATGAGCGCTACAGAATCTGTTGTCAGCTTCTGCTTGGGCAGACGCACACTGCGTGTGCGACGAAGGTTGCGAACGGCAACGCCGCGCATGTCGAGTCGCACGCCGAGACGTGTTTCGAGGTCAGAGCGCTTGTCAGCCAAGTGCTTCCAGACGCCTTGCCCGACGGTACCTAGTCCGAGCAAGGCAATACCGATGGTAGGCTTACTCATGAATATGGCCCCGTGTTTTTAGTGAACCGACTTTCTTGTCCTTTGATCAACCGAGCGATGTTCGTGCGGTGTGTCCAAATATTGAAGACGGCAATGACCGTTGCGAAGCCGATCTGCAGGTGGGAATATTTACCCTGTAGGTAAAAGATGTTTATCAAGAAGCAGCTGAGTGGGAGCGAAATACCGAGTGCGAGTGATGCGACCGAGACGTAGCGCGTGGAATAGAACAGCGCGGCCCAAATCAATCCACCGATCGCGATAGGGAAGGGCAGTAAGACGACGAGACCGCCGATAGTGGACGCAACACCTTTGCCGCCTTTGAACTTAAGGAAGACGGAGAAGCAATGTCCGAGGAGCGTACCGATGAAGCCACTGGCTAAGAAAGGGAAGACAGCACCATCGCCATTGATGGTGTATTCAAAAACCGTACGCGCAGATTCGCGCATGTTATTTCCGCTGAAGGAATCCAATGCGATGGCTACGGCAAAGATGGGCAGGACTGTACCGACCATTCCTTTGGCAGCGTCGAGGGCAAAGACAATATTACCAGGACCCTTACCGAGTACGCGCTTCACGTTAGTCGCTCCGGGATTACCCGAACCTTCTTTGAGAATGTTGATGCCGTACTGACGGCATATGAGGACCGCAAAATTGACGGAGCCAACAATGTAGCCGACAAAGAAACACGTCAGCAGGTAGAACCAATCAGCGTAGTCCATGGTCAGTATTATGCCTCGAGCAGCTTAGCGCTGACGATTGCAGGGTTACGTTGAATTTCTGCCAACGCAGCAGCGCCGGGAGCCGTGTCGAGTTGATAGACAGCCAAGGCATTAGGACCGCCGGTGCGGCTGAGAGCCATGTTCGCAATGTTGACGCGCTCTTTGGCCAGGAGTGTTCC
>CAIYUD010000124.1 GCA_903929325.1 uncultured Opitutia bacterium
CACAGTCATAAGGCCGAAGGCCTGCCGTCGTAGGCGAAGCCGCCGTCATAACGAAGCGCAGCGTAGTGCCGTCGTAGGTCCGAAGGACCGCCGTCTGCATCTTAATGTGTTTAGCTGCTCCGCTACCTCAATAATGATACCGCGCTTGCAGAACGAAAATGACACCTTTTTCAAAACGGTAAACAAGGCGGTGCTCGAGCGTCAGCCGACGTGACCACCATCCACTGAGCTCACCTTTCAGCGGTTCCGGTTTACCAATTCCTTTAAAAGGTGTGCGCATCGCCTCGGCGAGTAACCGCTCAATCCGCGCGGCTACCTTGGGATCATGACGTTGCCAATAGGCGAAGTCTTCGAGCGCCCCTGAAGACCAACGGATCGTTACCCGATTCATCGACGACGGATCTTCGCAGGACGGCGCTCGGTGAATTTACCCGCGGTAAACTCGCGAAGCCCCTTATGCAGTCGCTTCGCATTGGCGGGTGAGGCGAGTAAACGAAGCGTCTCTTGGATCGATGACCATTCAGCAGCATCGATGAGTACTGCAGCAGCAGCACCATTACGGGTAATCGTCACCGGTTCACGGTCGTCGCTGGCTGTCGCCATGAGCTGAGCAAGCTGATTGCGGGCATCGGTATAGGATACGGTCTTCATGCCAGCAGTCTGGCATGTGTACAGAATTCTGTCAATGTGGGCTTTCACCGTCGTAATCTAAACGAATGCAGATCACAGGCGACCGCAGGAGTACTTTAGGGGAAGGCAGTAGGGGAGACTAAGGACTAAAGCTCAGCTATGCTGAGCGACTAAAGGCTGCGAAAAGTAAAAAGTAGAAAGTAGAAAGTAAAAATAGATACGGGGACGGCGGCGACTGCGTCGCCTATGACGGCGGGCGCATGCGCCCTACGACGGCAGCTCGCAGTGCGAGCTTACGACGGCGTTCGGCCACTGCCTCACTACGACGAAGAAGATACACGGCTAGCCAGCGCCATTGGCGCGACACCAGCAACCCAATGGGTTGCGACACCAGCGGGCTCCGTCCGCGACACCAGCGAGCCACGCTCGCGACACCCGCTATCACCGCTCGCACCGCTATCACCGCTAACCTGTTCAGCGCGTTCACCTTCTCTCTTGTAGCATTTCAGCCCGAGCCTACCGTCGTGATTATGCGACTGCTTCTCCTCTTGCTGATTCCTTTAATGGCGGCAGCCGTGCCGGAATCAGCCCTGATTCCGCGTCCGGTCCTTTACCAGGCAACCGAAGGTAGCTTTGTGCTGAGCAAGCAAACTCGTGTGGCATTGTCGGACGGTCTACCAGCGTTTCATGGCACCTACTTGGTGGATCAACTTGCGAAACACACGGGCATCAGCGCTACGGTTGTTAAGTCTGGAGGGTTAGCCGACATCAACGTGCGCCTGAATGCCAAACTTGAGCACGGCTATACACTCAAAGTCACCCCACAGGGCGTGACACTTGAAGGTAAAGATGCGGAATTGGTTTTTGCAGGTATACAAACACTGCTGCAACTCGCAGCCCTTGGGTCGGATCAGAAAATTGCCGCCTGCGAAATCAGCGACTACCCTCGCTATAGCTGGCGCGGTATGATGCTCGATTCGTCACGCCACTTCCAAACCGTCGAAGAGGTCAAGGTGTTGCTCGACCAAATGGCGTTCTATAAGTTGAACGTTTTCCATTGGCATCTGACAGATGACCAAGGTTGGCGTATCGAAATTAAGAGCCGTCCGAAGCTGACGGAAATCGGCGCCTGGCGCGTCCCTCGCCAAGGCATCTGGTGGACGCGGCCACGCCCAATGAAAGATGAGAAGGCGACCGACGGCGGGTTTTACACCCAAGCACAGATCCGCGAGGTCGTCGCTTACGCAACCGCACGGCACATCACCGTGATGCCTGAGATTGATGTACCCGGACACTCACTGGCAATTCTCGCAGCTTACCCCGAACTTGGTACGACCAAAGGCCCGTTCTATGTCGTACCGGGTTCGAAGTTCTACGGTGAAATCGAAAACACCCTCGACCCCTCCAATCCCGAGACCTTCAAGTTTCTCGACGATGTCTTTGGAGAGATTGCCCCACTCTTCACCTCGCCTTTCATCCATATGGGCGGCGACGAGTGTCACAAAGGCTTCTGGAATAACTCGGAAAAGGTTCGCGCATTTATGAAAGAGAAGGGTCTCAAAAATGCCGAAGAACTCCAGTCGTGGTTCGTAAAGCAAACCGAGGCGATCATCCGCTCGAAAGGTAAACGGTTGATGGGATGGGATGAAATTCTTGAAGGCGGGCTCGCAGAAGGTGCGAGTGTGATGTCGTGGCGAAGCACCGCAGGCGGCATCGCCGCTGCCCGCATGGGACGCGATGTGGTGATGAGCCCACAACAAGGGTATTATTTGGACCTATACCAAGGTGATCCTGAGATTGAGCCGCCGACATACAGCAGGGCTCGATTGATTGATACCTATTGGCTCGATTGCTCTGTGCCAGCAGACATCGATGCACGAAGGATCTTAGGAATCCAGGGTAACATCTGGACTGAATCGATACCCAACTTCCACCAACTACAATACATGACTTGGCCACGCGGCTGGGCCATCGCTGAAGAGGCCTGGAGTCCCGCTCGTAACCGCCAAACCAAAGATGCACAATGGACAGCGTTCATCAGTCGCGTTGAGCGACATTTTACTCTCTTCGATCGATGCGGTTGGATTTGCTCACATTCCATCTACGACCCCGATGTTAACCTCTCAACTGATGGACGGACCCTTAGGCTGACGCCGGAAATCCCAGGATTAGATATCCATTATACGTTCGACGATACTGAACCTAGTGCAACTTCCCCCAAAGCTATTGGCCCACTACCTGTACCCATCGGCGCCAGCTCAATTCGTACCCGGACTTACCGCGATGGAAAACCTGTCGGCCGTCTTACCTGGATTAAATTGGCGAATATTAAGAAAAGCTGAACGGGCCACGTGCGTAGAAAAAAGCTAAACAGCTAACCGGCTAACCAGCTAAACAGCCAATCAGCCATCCAGCTAAACCGCTATCACCGCTCATACCGCAAACCTGTCAGCTATCCAACCAAACTCATCTCAGCCTCGAGACCAAGGGCAGTACAGTAAGTATCAATCTCCCCCAGGGTGAGTTCGGTGTCCACACTGTCTTCTAATTTCGATATACGGCTCTGGGTACATCCCATACGTTTAGCGAGTCCAGCTTGAGTCAGTCCGGCTTTGTTACGTTCGATGACGAGTCGATCAATGACTTGGGTGTTCACGCTCAGACGAGCTACTCGCTCACGCGTTGAACGTGGCAAACCAAGCCCAATAATAAGTGCATTGACGTTCTTAAAACCTCTAGGGCGTTTCATAGGCGCTTTCATATTTATTCCAATTTGGAATACTGTCAATCGTGAGATCAGAAGCGAGTGCAGGGATACACTAGGGCGACTAGAGAAGATAACCCAGTTAGCTGTTCAGCTGAGCTTTAGTCCTTCAGCCTTAGTCCTTAGTCATTAGGCTTTAGGCTTACACAGTCATAAGGCCGAAGGCCTGCCGTCGTAGGCGAAGCCGCCGTCATAACGAAGTAAAGCGAAGTGCCGTCGTAGGTCCGAAGGACCGCCGTCTGTATCTTTATGTGTTTAGCTGGTTAGCCGTTTAGCTAGTTAGCTTCTCTCCGTTCAGCTGTTCAGTCTTCCTGCTTCCTGCTTGCTCCTTCCCGCTCCGCGTACGCGGCCAGCGTAAGCGGCCCTCAGCCTCTTTATCTTGATTTAAAGGTTCGCAAGCAGGACATTGAGGTCGTGAACGCAATCGCAGCCATGGCCCTAGTTAAAGACGCTAAGCTGCGGAAGGGTCTTGAGTGGTTTGCGAGCCATGCCGGCGACGAAATCACCGTGCCAGTTGAGGGTCCTGAGGGAATCTACCTACACGAACCTCAAGGCGGCGGGATCTATGTCCCAAAAAACTCTCCACATGTACTCAGTCTCAAGTTTTCTTGGCGCGAGAAGGACAACTCGATGTATGCAAATCCAGAGCCGCACTTTCTCGATAGAGCCAAAGATAGTTGGATAACCAAGTACCACCACGTCCTCTCGAGCGCTAAAGGCAACAAACCGGTTTGGAAAAACGCGCGGGCTACGAACAATATGAACGACGGTGTTCCTGTCGGCGTCTTCCGTGAAGTCACGGGCAGCCGCCAGCAAAAAACTCACAGCATCCTCGGCGTTGCTCTCATTACGAACTACGACCTCCAGACTGGGTATTTCACCCTAGAGAGTAATCCAAGTTTTATCAAAAGAACCCAGGAAGAGCTCGCTTACAAGATTACGGAAGCGGAACTTCAGGAATGGAAAGCCAGCCAGCAAAACGTACGCGAAGGACAAACCCGTTTCCGTAATATCATGTTACCGTTTTACGGGAATAAGTGCGCGGTCACAGGCCATGACGTCGAAGACGACCTTCAAGTCGCCCATATCGTCGCATACCGCGGAGCCCAGACCAACGTCGTCCCGAACGCCATGTTGCTACGATCCGATATCCATGCGCTTTTTGACGGCGGCCATCTCGGCGTCAACCCGGGCGACTACACCGTCATCCTCAGTGAACGTGCCAAGC
>CAIYUD010000125.1 GCA_903929325.1 uncultured Opitutia bacterium
GTAGGGCCGACATCTGCGATGAGCCATTTGCTACAGGGTCAAGAGTTCCCGCCGCTGCCCTTGCCGGAGATTACGGGCGCGTTTTCCGCGCCTATGGGCGTGATGCCTCGTTTCTCGGTTGTGAAGACAGACAGAGCAGGGTTCGATCAGGTCGCTTTGTTGCAGCAAGCCATCGATCGTGACGGTGTGGCGCGCGTTCTGCCAGGTGTCTACCGGCTGTCTCGTTCGTTGAAACTTGGTTCCGTCCGCCGAGTAGAGGGGCTGGTAGCGTCTGCTCAGGGAGAGGTTGTACTAGTGGCTGAGGGTAATTTCCCGATCATTCAGGGCCGCGACTTCAAAGGGAGTGCGCATGACGAGTTGGCGCAGCAATCCGTAGTTCTGTCTGGTTTGGCACTGGTGGGTGGTAGCCACGGAATCTATTGGGGAGCCGAACCTGGGAATGTCGGTCCGGGAATGAAGGTGGCGGCTAGCACGTTCGAGAATTTGCGGTTCGTTGGCCAAGCCGTGGCTGGTGTTGCTGCGCTCGGTATTGAGGGAGTCGATTCGAATTCCTGGCGCCGCGTCTCTTTTGAAGATATGCCTGTGGCTTTGATGGGTGTTGGAAAAGGAAGCGGGGCCGGTATGAACTATGCGGACAAGCAGGGTTTCATGCTCTGTACGTTTCGCAATGTGCGCGAAGCCGTGTGGAACTGGGATTCCGCAAGGCAATCCGGTGGAAACTTTTGGTATCGCAGCCAGTTCGAGAGTGTTGGTCAGGTATCAAAAACGCGTGCAGCCACCAATCTGATGTGGTTTGCGTCTATTTTTCACGACATCACTGCCGAGCGAGCGTTGAAGCTTGTTGACTCTGGCTCCACTGCGACAGGAGATTTTTATGTCATTTCCAGTCGGTGGAGTGGCAAAGGGCCGACAATCATCTCGGATACCGGGTCAGGGGGTATGGGTACTTATTTTATGGGTTCGGAATTTCTTCAAGACCAGACACGCCTTGTAGAGCCGAAGGCGAACGACATGCTTTTTTCGTGGGCAAACCGCGTTGTGAGTCGGAGTCGCACAGAATTACCCGGACGATATCTAATAATCAATTCGTCTCTCGCTGGAATTCGGACGGGCTTCGATGTCGGAACTCAAGCGCCATCAATAGTCCGGTGATTACGTCAGTGGCTTAACCGACGCGAGTTCTCCGGCGATGCGGCGACTCGCTACGCCAATCTCGAATTGTTCCAAAAATAGCTCGCGGGCCTGCGCAGACATTGCCGCTCGCCGTTGTCCGCCGTGATTTGCCCACTCCGTCAGCATCGAAACTGAATTCTCCAACTGGTCTTCAGCGGCTAGCCCCGCACTGGCCGCCACCACCTCGCGCCAAATGTTCACCCGCTTCGAGAGCAGCACCGGCGTGCCGCAAGCGAGTGCCTCGGCGACTACAATGCCGAAGTTTTCCGAATGCGAAGTCAGTACGAACGCATCTGCGGCACGGAAGGCGCCCCACTTCACTGCACCGGTAATCATTCCTGTCCAAACTCTGCGGTCGGCAATGCCGTATGACGCTGCTAGTTGTTCGAGGTCAGACTTCAGACCGGAACTGTCCGGCCCAGCCATGACCAACAGCAATTCCGGGTTTTGCTGCGTCACTTGCGCAAAGGCTTCGATCAGCAGACGGCAGCCTTTTTTCTCGTCGAGGCGGCTTAGAAACAACAGGAAGCGTTTGCCATTAAGTGTTGGGAACGCGGCGTGGAAAGCTGCGTGTTGTTTGCCATCCTCCTCTGGCGGGGGTTCGGCGGTTCCGAGACTGACTACGGCTTCGTTGGCCCGATAAAGCCAAAAGGATTGGCGCGCGAGTACTCGCTCGTCTTCCGTGGTGAGCAGTACACGTGCCGCGTCCCGAATGACCCGGTAGTCCCCCCAGGGCCAGTAGAGCCATTTTTTCAAATGCTTGAGCGGGTAGCGGCGCTTGAACCAGGGGTCCAATGCGCCATGAATGAATAGTACGTAGGGGCGCCCGAGTCGCTGCATCACTGCGCGTGTGGCTAAGGCGTGGTACTGGAAGATGCCGTGCACCACGACGATGTCAAAATGTGCTGCGTTTGCTGCTAGCCAGTCCGTGAAGGCTGGGCTGTACCGATACTTGCCGAAATGCCCCGGCCCGAGTGCGTGAACGGTACACGGGAAGGCGGCCAGCCATGGGCTCTCAGGCGCATCGAGGACCGCCACTTCCACCGAGTGGCCCTGCGCCAGCCAAGCTACCGTCAGCGTACGGGTGGCCTCGGGCGGGCCACCGTCGGCGGGGTTCAGCGACGGGTTGACGTGAAGGATGCGCATTCTTGATCCACTGTCACTGAAACATAACCGAAACAAAGTACCGTGGGTTTATGAAGGTTTTGCTGCTGTCCCCCA
>CAIYUD010000126.1 GCA_903929325.1 uncultured Opitutia bacterium
GAATGACAGCGAGGATCTCTTCTTCGCGGAGGAGGATGTAGATTTCGTCATTCAGTTTCACTTCGGTACCGGCGTATTTGCCGATGAGGACGGTGTCGCCAAGTTTAACGTCCCAGGCAACCGACTTGCCGTCTTTGTCGACCTTACCGGTGCCGAGCGCAATGACGGTAGCCTCTTGTGGCTTTTCCTTTGCAGTGTCGGGGATGATAATGCCGCCCTTAACTTCTTCGGTGTCTTCGCTGAGACGCTGAAGGAGAACGCGGTCGCCGAGGGGTTTAACATTGGGTTTGGTATGCTTTGCCATGGTGTATGAGGTATAGGTAGTTGAGGAGAGGGTGCCAGCGGACTGGCAAATGCACATATGCAAGAGAGATGCCAAAATGGGAAACGGGCATTTTAGCAAATGATTAAGGTATCCACAGTGATTTGGCGCCCCCTGTAGCCCAGATCCACCCCCTGCCAGCGACAGGCTGTCCCAGCCCTTTGTCACACTTCCCTGCCCTTTCCTTGCATTTTTCAGCCCAGTTAACCACGCTCGGCCGATGGACACTCGGTACAACCAGCTCGCAGATGTGCTCTGCGGATTTTCCACCCGCCTCAAAAAAGGCGAACGCGTGCTCATCGACGCCTACGACATCCCTGATGCGTTTGTCGTGGCTCTGATTCGTGCCGCCCGTTCCTGCGGTGCGGTACCTATGGTGCAAATCCAACGCGCCCGCGTCGGTCGTGAGATGAATCTACACGGCACCGAAGAACAATTTGCTCTCGTGAGAGACATGGAACTGGCCCGTATGAAAAAAATGCATGCCTACATCGCCGTCCGCGGTTCCGATAACATTTTCGAAGCAAGCGACGTACCTACCGAAAAAGCTAAGCTCGCTGGAAAAGTTCTGCGCCCGGTTATTGATTGGCGCGTCAACAAAACTAAGTGGGTCGTGCTACGCTGGCCAACCTCTGCCATGGCACAACAAGCCAAAATGAGCAGCGAAGCATTTGAAGACTTCTATTTCCGCGTCTGCACACTCGACTACGCCCGCATGATACCCGGTATGGCTGCGCTCAAGAAACGCATGGACCGAGCCGACAAGGTTCACATCAAGGGCAAAGGCACCGATCTACGCTTCTCGATTAAGAAAATCGGCTCAGTCACTTGCGGCGGCGAATATAATATCCCTGACGGCGAAGTCTTTAGCGCACCGGTCAAAGACAGCGTCGAAGGCGTCATCCAATACAACTGCCCAACCATCTACCAAGGCGTCTCCTTTGATAACATCCGTCTTGTTTTCAAGAAGGGCAAGATCGTCGAAGCGACATCCAATAACACCAAGCGACTCAACGAGATCCTCGATACCGATGCAGGTGCCCGCTATATCGGTGAGTTCGCCATCGGCTTCAATCCGCACATCCTCAACCCCATGCAGGATATTCTCTTTGATGAAAAGATTGCAGGTTCCTTCCACTTCACCCCTGGTAAGTGCTACGAAATGGCCGATAACGGAAACAACTCATCGGTGCATTGGGATATGGTCTGCATTCAACGCCCTGAATACGGGGGCGGTGAAATTATTTTTGACGGCGAAGTCATCCGTAAAGACGGCATGTTCATTCCGAAAGACCTTCAGAAACTGAACCCCGCCTACCTCCTTGGTAAGACGCGCTAATCGTGGCTAAATTTAAGCCCAAAGCGAAGACGCCTCGCAAAATCAAGTTCTCCCCTGGCAGCAAGGCGACCATCCCCGCCAAAGCTAAGCCAGTCGCTAAGCCCAAGCCTGTGGTTGTTAAAGCAGCCAAAGGTGAAGTGCATACCTTGCGCGCGACCAATGAACAAGCCCGCGACCGCGTGGATAAAGTTGCCGCCGCACTCATCCCTGGTGTCAGCCGCTCACGCGTGCAAAAAGCTATCGACCTTGGACAAGTGAAGGTAAATGGAAAAGTCGTTGATCGACGGGCAACCGTCGAAGCCGGCGACTCGATCAACCTCGTTCTGCCAGTACCCGATAAGCCAACCGTAAGTGCGCGCAAAATGGGCATCCCTGTCTTGTTTGAAGATAAGTACATCATCGTCATCAATAAGCCCGCAGGGCTCATCACTCACCCGGTGACCGGATCTGACGAAACATCGGTCGTCCATGCACTCCTTCACCAAACCAAAGGTAAACTCGCCCCAGCTGGCGGAACCATTCGCCCAGGTATCGTACACCGTCTCGACCGCGAAACGTCCGGCGTGATGATTGTCGCCAAGTCTGACGCAGCCTTCCACGGACTGATTGAGCAATTCTCCGGACGCGAACCAGACAAAGAGTATATCGCTTTAGTCGACAAAGTCCCTCGCCTACTTTCAGGCACGATGTCGGCATCCATCGACCGCCACCGCATGGTGCGCGTGCGCATGGCCGTCAGCGATGATGGCAAAGAAGCTGTTACCGACTGGCAGGTTGAAGCACGCTTCGGTGCTCAAGCCTCGCTCATCCGCGCACGTCCACGTACCGGACGAACGCACCAAATCCGCGTACACCTTGCTCATCTCGGACATGCCATCCTCGGTGACCGTACATACGGAAAATTCGATAACGCTATTTTTGCGAACTGGCCGATGCCGCGCGTGATGCTGCATGCACACCGCCTACACCTCGTCCATCCCGTAACAGGTAAGGCCATGGTCTTCACGGCACCGATTCCTAAAGACTTCATCGCCCTCGAAAAGTGGCTCGCCAAAACCTATGGCGAGCGACGCTTTGTCGAAGAGACGGAGTAATCAACGGGCGGTCACGCGCACTTTGACATCCGCTGTTTGAATCGGCGGTGTGTCTTTTTCCCATGGGCGCGTGTAAACGAGCTTAATCGAACCTTCGGTCGCCTTGCTGCCGACAAAGGTGAAAATGAAACGCCCGCCAACGCCGACCAGTCGACGACCGCCAGGTGAGTCGGCAGGGTCTTGAATATAAACAGCCTCGCCAACTTCAGTGATACCTTCCGGCATCGATGCCACTGACCACTTATAACCCGTCGTTGGATTACCAGCGATGGTCAGTTCAACTTTCTGTCCGACAAAAAGATCAATGGTGCGATCCGTGGGCAGATTAATCCGTACAGCATCACTCGGGGCCGCCAAGACAACAGCGGCGAGAAAAGCGAGGGCGAGGCGCATAAGTGAGTTACTTTATACCGCTATGACCTTCTGACTTCAAGTGCTGAGGTTCATTGGGCTCCACATGCACAAGGATTGAAACGACTTCAGGATGCGTTGCGCGGATCTCAGCCTTCACCCGACCAGCAATGGCATGCCCATCACCCACCGTGCACGTAGCGTCTACCTGCAAATGGAAATCGACCTCAAGTCGGTCTCCCAAGTGGCGGGCACGGAAGGCGTGAAATCCACGCACGCCCGGAACTGCCAAAATATGTTCGGAGAGATCTTTGAGTACGGCCTCATCGGGTGCCTGATCCACGAGGTGCTGGCAGGCGTCACGAAAGAGGCGGACGCCTTCAGACCCTAACCAACCGGCAAGCACGAGCCCCATCACTTGGTCAAGGCCCGCTAACGATGGGTAGAACCGTGAGACCATCACAGCAACGAGTGCCAACAAAGAGGCCACCGCATCTGCTCGGTGATCAACCGCATTGGCCATCAGCAAACGCGAACCAAGTCGCTCAGCCTGTCGGCGAGCGTAACGATAAAAAACTTCTTTTAAAATCAAAGCGCCGCCGGCAACCCAGGCAGCGGCCATATCTGGAGGCGAAGATTCGCGCGACCCCACCACCAATGAACTCACCGAGTGCCAAGCGAGGCCTACGCAGAAGGTCAATACCAGTGATGAAATGAGCAATGTCGCCAACGTCGAGATACGGTGGTGACCATAAGGGTGGTCATCATCTTTCGGCAGATGCGCAATGCGCAGGCCAATCATCGCAGCGATATCCGAAGCAAGGTCGACCAATGAGTGAATGCCATCGGCAACGAGCGCGTGCGAACGTGCGAAGATGCCAACCGACACCTTCGTCAAACAGAGAACCACATTCACCACTAAGCTGATGAAAATCGTACGGATACCCTCGGCGCTTGCAGCAATCATTGTCCGGATTCCTTTCGAATGAGGTCAGCTTCAGCCTTCCAGTCAATGACGCCAAGTTGGGCCAAGGTTATGTAACGATTGTTTTGTGAAAACTTA
>CAIYUD010000127.1 GCA_903929325.1 uncultured Opitutia bacterium
CTGTCGAGCGTGCCGAGTGTTAGTCGATCTGACTTTAAGACCAGCTCGCGGAGTTTTTTCGCGAAGGCTTCTTTGGGATATTTAGCGGGGTCAAGTACGAGCGGGTTATCTTTGTCGACCGGACTGGGGTCGTTTGCGGGATGTACCCCGCAGATGAGTAGTCGTTTCGCGTCATCCGTGGCTGCTTCTTTGAGACGTTCCAGTGCGCGTAGGTAAAACTCTGCAGCAGCAGCCCGGGTGAACGTCAGGGCTATAATTTGACTCGGCTCGATACGCTCGAGCATGAGCAGCCGGGCCACGCGTACGGATAACTGATATGTTTTCCCTGTGCCTGCAGAGGCTAAGATCGAAAAGTTATTAGCGGTTTCCATGTTACGCGGTCTCAGTGGTCCCCAATTTGGTGATTTCCATATACTCGGCTACGCCGCGACCACTCAGGTGTTCGAGTACAGGATAACGCGCCGGCTCGGCAGAAGGCTGGAAGCTCTCTGTTGTACGCTTCGAGATAGCCGTAGCGACTGCCTGCATGCATACCTTTGAAGCATCAAAGAAAGCCGTATCAAAATCCTTCCACATCTGGATCGGGTCGGCATTGACGTCGGCTGACAGGCACAGATAGCCGACTTCGAGTTTACCTTTAGCGACATCCTGCTTTCGTCCTTCGGTAAGTGCCCAGTAATAGGCCGGGAGCTGTAGGTCCTTCCATCGATACGGTTTGTCGGGTTGTGGCTTTCCGTTCTTTGGTTCCCGGGTGACAGAAAATTGTCCTAACTCGATACCCTTGTTGAAAGGTTTCTTGGCATAAAGGTGAGTGCCAAACGGATTTTTAGCGTCTGCGAACGTCTTGTAATCGTAGACGCGGAATCGGATGCCGTCGGTGTTATAGTCTAACCTGTCGAAGCGCCCGCGTAATTTAAATCCTGGCAAGATTTCAATCTCAGGAAGCTGACCTTCGACTTCGAGAATGCGCCAGCCTTCGCTGTGGAGTTGTGCTTGGCTGAGTGCGAATGCCTGCAGGCGGGCTCGAGCCATCTCGCGCTGTAGGAGCAGTGTGCTTCCTGGGCTATCGCCAAAGCGCTCGGTAAAGTACTCATTGAGCTTCTTCTCGAGCAGCTTCTGAATCTCATCTGCATCTGAGAGTTGGTTGGCCTGTGCGTCTTTACCGAAAGCTTCGACAGCTGAGTGCGCGAGAGTGCCGAAGCCTGCTGCATCCAGTTCCATTTCGCCGTGAGACGATGCTGACATTCCCAAAGCATGCTTAAGCCAGTATTGCGAAGGGTCTTCGAGGTACGTTTTGAAGGCCGTTGCGCTGATACTGTTGTGTAGCTTCGAGAGGCGCTTCTCGGCCTGTTCGGCATCGCTCGAGATACTGAGTGTAGGGTTTAGGTGATGATGGGCAGGGATCACCCATGCTGGCTCCGATGCGGGTGGGGCTGTCTCGGTTAAGAGGTGGTCGAGCCTTCCGCGCGAGCCCTTGGCCTTACCGTCGGGTCCAACCTCTCCTAACAAGCGGTCGCCATCTTTTTCTGGGCTGAGCATCAGCAGGCGAGAAGGACGTAATCCTTCACCTTTATCATTCAGGCGTGGGACGATGACATCTACGCGTCCTGCCTCGGTGCGCTGACAGCGTACCAATTCTAGGGTGTATGCCGCGTTCGCAAACTGTTGTGCACTTGAGGGTAGGCCGAGTTTTTTGCGCAGTGAGGTTGGCAGGAAAGGGTGGGCATGGCGCGATCCAGGTACAAGGTCATCGGTCAGTCCGAAAATCACGAGGTGGGGTACTGGCTCCCAAGGAATTTCCATCCAACCCGGCAAATTGACAGCGTGTCGATCCATGTCGCCGCGGAATGACTTGCCGCCTGCGGACTGTAGTGCGAGTCGCACAATCTCGACTTCAGTTAACCCTGTCTTCTCCGGTTGACCGCTTTCGAGTGCATGTAAAGAGGCTTCGATGGCTTGTGAGACATCACTTGCGAAGTTCCAATCGTCCGCAGGTGTTTCTTTGCCCGTTATCGGCTGTGCGAGTGCAAGCAGCGTCTCGCCTAAGGTCTTCCAGTCAGCCCCGTTAAGTCCATCGACGCATGTTTGTGCGACCTTTAGGATCTCCGCAGCGGCGACGATGTCCTCATTGCGACGTTTAACGTGTGGTTCGACATCACCATCGGTAGGTTGTCTCTCTGCGAACACGATAGTCTCTTCTAATTTCTGTGGGGGTATGGCGGCGCTTACTGCATCGAGCTGCTGCTGCATACGGTACCAACCGATTTTACCTTCTTCACCGTCCTTCTTCTTAAAGCTAACTCCGCTCAGGCCCAGTCGGCTCGCAACGGTCGGCATATCGGAGCAGCATCTCAGGTTTTGGAAGGTCGGATTTTCGACGAAGTTGAGCAGTGCGTTAACGGCGTGGTGAATGCCGTGGTCACGATGGCGCCGTCCCAATGGGTTAGCCGTTTCAATGAGTGGTTTATCGCCTTCACCCCGAGCCATGGAGTGGAGGGCGCGTGTGATCAGTGCAGGGTGGTTTTCGCGATCACAGGGGGCGATTGTCAGACGACCAACGACATCTAGTGCTGGGTCTTCCTCCTGGTGGAATTTGCGTACAAGTTTTAAGAGTACTTCGAGACCGTCTTCAGGTTTGCGGACGACATGGACGGTATCTGCAAAGTCTCTCCAGGCAGTAC
>CAIYUD010000128.1 GCA_903929325.1 uncultured Opitutia bacterium
AAACTTCGTTTAGGCGTTAATATTGATCATGCCGCTACCGTGCGCCAGGCACGCTACCGCGATAACCACCTGTCGCCACACGCCGAACCTAAGCTAGTCGCCATCGCACAAGCTGCACTCGCCGGAGGCGCAGATGGTATCACTGTTCATCTCCGTGAAGATCGCCGACACCTACAAGATAGCGACTTGGCCGACTTACTCTCCCTCCCCCATTGCCGACTTAACTTAGAATTAGCCTGTACGGACGAAATGGTAGCCATTGCGCTGCAGTCAAAGCCCGCAGCCGCTTGTCTGGTACCTGAATCACGCCAAGAAATTACCACGGAAGGTGGCTTAAATATCGTGGGCCATTTCGAGCGTGTACGTAAGGCAGTGTCAGCACTCACGCACGCTGGCATCGAGGTCTCTGCATTCATTGACGCAGACCCGCGTCAAATCGAAGCCGCTGTAGCCGTGGGTGCACCCGTAATTGAATTACACACTGGCGCCTGGGCTCGGGCGCATGGCGTAAACACTGAAGCAAGCCAACATGAACTGGAGCGCTTAAAGGCCGGCTGCGTGCAAGCACATCGCCTTGGTCTCATTGTCAACGCCGGCCATGGTATCAACTATGCGAATGCAAAAGTTGTTCGGCAGCTCCCCCACATCCACGAACTGAATATTGGTCATAGTATTGTGGCCCGCGCATTACTTGTCGGCATGCAATCAGCTGTCGCAGAAATGCGTCTAGCCCTGTCCTAAATGAATCTCCAAGGCGGCAATGTTGTTGGGATTGGTACCGATATCTGCCCGGTTGAACGCATCGCTTCAGCTCGAGCGAGACATGGACAGGCCTTTCTCGATAAAGTTTTTACCCCCGCAGAACAGAAACTCTGCCTGGCAAAGGGCGACCCCGATGCTTCCCTGGCAGCGCGCTGGGCAGCGAAAGAATCGGTGAGCAAAGCTTTCGGAACGGGCATCGGCGAAGCACTTTACTTAACATCCATTGAGGTCTTAGAAGGTCCACAAGGCGCGCCCGTTGTACATTTAGATGCTAAAGGATCTGCGCTGCTTCAAGCTCATGGCGGAACAGAAATTCTTTTGTCGCTCTCTCATGACGGCGGAATGGCCTTAGCTTACGTTGCCATCATTCAACGTAAATGAGTGCAGTTTATTTACCCGTTCTCAGCTGTGCGGCATTTGCAGCGAACGAAGCGCGTTGGCTAAAAAAGAATCCGGGCAAAGAGCGTTTATTAATGCAGCGAGCGGTCGCAGGTATCGTCGAAGCGACCCTCATTCAACTTGGACGGAAACCTCGCGTCGTTCTGGTGCTTGCCGGTAAAGGCAAGAATGGCGCGGATGCCATCCTCACTGGATGCGCGCTCGGCGGGAAACTTATCATCTTACTCGCCGACGGCGAACCTGCGGGAGAACTCGCTAAAGCCGCTTTAGCTAAAGCACGCCGTAACGGTGCCCACGTCTTAACTTGGCAAAATAAAGTTATACCTGAACTACCTGAACCAACCGTCATCTTGGATGGTATTCTGGGGACAGGTTTTCGAGGAACTCTCGAACCGAAACTGCGTAGCTTACTAAAGTGGAGCGAATCTATCTCGGGACTTCGCGTTGCCATCGACGTGCCCAGTGGAGTCAGCGACCACCGACACTCTCCCTGCTTTCGCGCAGACTTAACGGTATCGATTGGCTGCTTAAAGGCTCCCCTCTTGCTTCCGGCTGTCGCGAAAAGCGCCGGGCGTATTCGCGTCGTCGACATTGAGATCCCTCTAAAAACTGAAGGTCAACGCTGCGTCACACGCAATGTATTGGGCCGTCTAACATTTCCCCGCGATGCGCGCACAGAAAAACGCGAGCAAGGTCGCGTGCTGATTGTTGGCGGCTCACGTACCATGCCAGGCGCTGTCATCATGAACGCCGAAGCTGCCCTGCGTTCGGGAGCTGGACTTGTCACTGTCGCTGTTCCATCTGCCATTCACGCGAAGGCCGCCTTGATGTTGCCTGAGGCAATGTGGGTTCCACTTAAGCTCGGACAAACCAGCCTGCCAACCGAAGTCGAAGCTCTCGCTCATCGAGCCGACACGGTGTTATTCGGGAGTGGTCTCGGTACAAACGGAATTACCCTCGCAAGCTCCACGGCTCGCAGCACCAGCGGCATCGCTGTCCTAGACGCCGATGCACTGAACCCGAAGGTCATCCATGATGCTCGCGGCGCAGCCCAACGCATTCTGCTTCCACACGCGGGCGAATTTCTTCGCATGACGGGCAAGCGTGCCACCCCAGAAGCCGCACACGTCGCAGCAAAAAAACTCCGCGCGATTATTGTGCTCAAAGGACCACTCACTGTCGTCACTGATGGTGATAGCCTAACCTATATTCCCTTTGGCGGTCCCGTCCTCGCTCGAGGTGGATCTGGTGATTTACTTGCGGGTATCGTCTCTTCTGTAGTTGCCCGACGTCGCATACTTAAAATGACGCCACTGCAAGCGACCATCGCTGCCGTCACTTGGCATGCATTAGCAGCTGACTGGTTAACGCAGCATAAAGGTGAAACTGCAGTCAGAACCACCCAGCTGCTGGATGGGCTTTCGCCGACCTTGCGCACACGATAAGCGCAAGGGTCAACTGCAGGGGTGCACCCTATCCCTGATGATGAAGCTACGCTGCGCATCCTGCTCAATGGCCTAACCGGAATTGGCCCAGTTACCGTTCGTCGGCTGCAAGATGCTTTTGCGGGCAATCTACATGCCGCGCTGCATGCCTCGGTTTCAGAATTAATGAAAGTTAAAGGTATCGGGCCGACCGTAGCCGAAATTTTACGTCGCCGAGATTTTGATGTCAGCGCAGAGCAAAAAAGGGCGGCTGACTTACAGCTACGTATTTTAACAAGTACAGATGTGGCCTGGCCAGAAGCGCTCGCTCCAATGTGGGACCCTCCACTCGCCCTGTATGTAGAGGGCAATGTACTTCCACCGGAGCGATCGATTGCAATCGTCGGCACACGACGGTGTACACCTTACGGATTAAGTTTTGCGCGGAGGCTTTCTGCAGAACTCGCCCAGCGCGATTGGTGGATTATTAGTGGACTTGCACAAGGCATCGATCAAGCGGCGCATCAAGGCGCCTTGGAGGGCGGAGGATGGACAGCTGCGGTACTCGGACATGGATTGGATCGGACGCATCCGCCGGATGCGTGGAAATTACGCCGGAAAATTTGCGAGCGTGGCTGCATACTTTCTGAATTCCCTTTAGGACGTCCACCCGACCGACAAACCTTTCCTCAGCGCAATCGACTTGTGGCCGCACTCAGCCGTTGCGTCATCGTCATCGAAACAGATTTGGCGGGTGGCAGTCTGATCACGGCTCGTTTTGCGCTCGAACTCGGACGTCCGGTTTGCGTTTTGCCAGGTCGGGCAGACAGCCCAGCAAGTCGCGGGTGTCATGCACTGATCCGCGATGGCGCGACACTCATTACAAGTGTTGATGAAATTCTCGAAGAGCTTGGTGAATTCAAAAAAGTCCCCAGCGCTCAACAGTCTGCAATCGGTGACGTCCAAGCACACCCCTGGCTTCAATATTTTGTCGGCGGTGAAGCCCATGATGCAGATTCTCTCGCCGTCGCCGCCTCAGCATCCCCAGATGCATCGGCGGCTGCGCTGACATTACTGGAAATTGAAGGACGGCTCATCCGACGACTCGATGGAAGGCACGAACTCAAATTAGTCTGAGATTTTATTTAAGTCGTTGAATTAAAGGCGTTTATATAATAATTAAGGTTAATCTTCGTTCAGAATTTGCTTATTTTTATACAAAACCTTAATTAAAGCCGTAACGGCACTGCTTGTGCTTAATAACAATCATGGACACCCCAACTGCTCCGACAGGAGCTCAAATTCTCATTATCGATGACGATAAAGATCTGCGCTATTCGCTGCGACGAGCGCTCGCTGGCAAAGGTTGGTCGGTAACAGAAGCAGATAGTGGAGAATCGGGCGTGGCTGTCGCGAAAACGGGCTTACCGAATGTCATCTTGCTCGATAATCGCATGGGCGGAATGACGGGGATTGAAACGTTGCAACTCCTGCGCGGCGCAACGCCGAACACGATGGTCATTCTGATGACCGCATTCGGGACAACCCAGACAGCCATCGAGGCTATGAAATTTGGCGCCTACGACTACGTGATGAAGCCCTTTGACCAGGCAAAGCTTCTCGGTCTCGTTGAAAAGGCTCTGCAAGCACAACGCGACTTAGCCAATGTCGGGGCATCGCTACGTCCGAAAATTAATCCTGCGGATTACCAAGAAGGTATCGTAGGGAATTCAGAACCGATGCAGTCGGTACTCAAAGCAATCGGACAAGTGGCTGCCTCCGAAGCGACCGTGCTTGTCACCGGCGAGTCGGGCACGGGCAAAGAATTAGTCGCCCGCTGTATTCACCGTCACTCACTCCGCTCCAAAGGACCCTTTGTGGCCGTCAACTGTGCAGCTATTCCTGAAAATCTCATCGAGTCAGAACTTTTTGGCCACGAGAAAGGCGCCTTCACTGGTGCTAGTGGACAGAAATTAGGAAAATTTGAACTCTGCGACAAAGGCACCATCTTCCTTGATGAAATCGGCGACATGTCGCTGCCCACGCAGACGAAAGTATTGCGGGCGATTCAAGAAGGAGAGATTCAACGCGTCGGCGGTACGGAAACGATCAAGATTAGCGTTCGTCTCTTAGCCGCTACCAATAAAGACCTAGAGTCGATGGTGGCAGAACGTCTTTTCCGCGAAGACCTCTTCTACCGTTTAAATGTCTTTCGGATTCGGTTGCCAGCTTTGCGCGAACGCCGCGAAGACATTCCGTTGCTTGTAGATTACATGCTCCAGCGCGTGACGGCTGGACGTAAGCTGCGTGCCCGTCGACTGTCCTCAGAAGCCCTCGACCTACTGATACGTCACGATTGGCCAGGGAATGTTCGTGAGCTTGAAAATGTCATTCACCGCGCAGGCGTACTCGCCAAAGGAGAGGCTATTCTTGCCAAGGACTTGCCCGCCGAACTTCTTGAGCCGCGTCGCGCAGCTTCAACCAAAGGTACGAAGAGTGGTTCAGGTTCGGCAGCACCCGAACCCGAATCTGTAGAAGTCAATCTGACGTCGCTCTACGACACGCTCTACCAAAAGGTACGTAGCGCCGAGGCGCAGAATATTCTTTCGATTATCGAAAAGGAAATGATCCTGCGCGCGCTGACGGAAACGCGCGAAAATCATCTCCGTTCCTCCGTGATTCTCGGGATGAATCGGTCGACATTGAAGAAGCGACTCTCGGAAATGAACTACCGCTCGCCTTGACCCGGACAGGTTTTGCCCTGAGAATAATTCATGCGTTCACTATTCACCGTGTTTTTGGTCGCCTGTTTTCTCACTACGGGATGTTGCATCTTTAAAAATGGTGCCGAATACGAACGGGAATCTCTTTTTGACGGCCAGTCTCTCGCAGGGTGGAAAGCGTCCGAAGAGGGCGCCAATGTCTTCACGGTCGCCGATGGCGAAATCCAGATCCGTGGTGGACGGGGACACCTCTACTATGTTGGCCCTGACGGCAGAGCGGCATTTAAGAACTTTGAGTTAAGCGCAAAAGTTCGTACCCACACTAAAGCTAATTCCGGTATTTATTTCCATACACGCTACCAGCCCAATGGCTGGCCATCGGCTGGCTATGAGGCGCAAGTTAACGCGTCACATGCAGACGCACGCAAAACAGGCGGACTCTATGCAATCAAAGACGTCATGGATAAGCCCGCAGCTCCTGACGACGTCTGGTTCGAGTACCGCATCCGCGTCCAAGGGAAACATGTTCAAATGTGGATTGATGGAAAGCTGACGACCGATTTTACGGAACCTGCCGGCTGGACGCCCCCTGCGGGCATGGAAGGCCGACGCATTGGTTCAGGCACTTTTGCACTGCAAGCTCACGACCCAGGATGCCGAGTAGAGTACAAAGACATCTGGGTGATTCGCCTGCCCTAATTTCAACCCGCAAGGATTCGGTCGCAGATTGAAATAAGTTGAGCGCGGATCGGCGCTGCCAAGGCAGCGAGTCGTCGTTGCTCTACTTCGTATTCTGCACGCCCTTCTGCAGTCTCTATATAGATAGGTTTAAAATCTAAGGCTGAGAAGTCGTAGGGGCTTGCACGCATATCAACGCTGCGGGCATCCATCGCTAAATCAAAGGCATCCGCAGCTAGCTCAGAGGGGATGAGCTGTCGCAGCTTCATCGCCCATTTATAAAGATCCATCGTTACATGGATGCAGCCAGGTTGCTCATTGATGATACGACTAGCTAAGTCTGGCTGAAGTCGATTGAGCGGACGCGCATCAGGGGTAAAGAAGCGAAAAGCATCAAAGTGCGTACAGCGTACGGGCATAGATTCTACGACCGCATCTGTCGCTGTCGGCGAAAGGCGCAGCGGCCAACTCGCATGGCGACGTGCTTCTGTGGAGCGATAAACCATCGCCCATTCGTGTAAACCAAAGCAACCATGGTGCGCTGGGCGCCCAGCCACGGCGACGCAGAGATTTCGAATAAATTCGGCAAGCTTGAGCGCCGTCGCATCTCGTTCTTTTTCGGCTACACGCAACCCAGCGACACCGAATTGCCACCACCCTTCCCCTTCGGGTATCGATTCAGCTTCAAGCTGAACGCCCCAGCCGGGTGACCAGCGCCGCAAAGCGCCAACCCGAAATGGGTAATAGGTAAAAAGAAAATCTTCGACCGGGTGAGCCTTCCCTGCGGCCGCACGCAGTCGACGGGCCTCCGTAAGACCATCCACGCGGGCATGGTGTTTTGCGCGACGCGAAAGCCACGACGATTGAGCTAAAGTGTTTTCAGCAACCGTCGACATCAGTGCCAGCGCGAGTGATGGCTCGCAACAATCACATATTTTTCTGCCCAACTCGGCAGCTCCGCTTGTTCTTCTGCCGTTAAACTTCGCACAACTTTTGCGGGCGCACCCAAGACGAGGGAGCCGGGCGGAATATTCGTACCTTTCGTAACCAAGGCACCTGCACCGATAATCGATCGAGCACCAATCACACACCCATCGAGCAAGGTGGCATGCATGCCGATTAAACACCCATCACCAATTTCACAGGCGTGGATCATGGCTAAATGCCCGACGGTAACGTATGCGCCAATCTTTACGGGCAGGCCATCGGCCACATGGACGACGGCGCCATCTTGGATATTGGTGCCTTCGCCAACCGTAATGGACTCAATGTCACCCCGGAGGACGGCACAGGGCCAAACGCTTGATTTAGGGGCCAAGGTGACCGCCCCCTCCACAACCGCCCGGGGATGGACAAAGGCCGATGCCCCTATCTTAGGACCTTTGCTTAAGTTACGGTCCAAGCGGGCCCGAAGGTCGTCGGAAGGAGGGAATGGGGGGTGAAAAGGGTTCACCCCCTTAGGGTGCGGGGTCTTGGCCCGGGGGAAAAGGCCAAAACCATGAGAAAATCCCTTGCCAAGTACCCCGTGAACCCTTTGCTCGACCTTCCGACTGCCATGAAGGCCACGATTCTTACCTCCGGTCGCCAGTTCACTGTTAAACAAGGCGACATCTTAACCATCAACCAACTCCCTGAATCCAAGGAGGGGGACACAATCACTTTTGATAAAGTGGTTTTCCTCGGCGAAGGCGCAGCTGCTAAAATCGGCACCCCTCTCGTTGCAGGTGCTAAAGTCACCGCGAAGCTTTTAGAAAATAAGCGCGGTGACAAAATCCGTATTTTCAAACACCGCCGTCGTAAGGGCTACTATCGCCGTCGCGGACATCGCCAGGAACTTTCAGTCGTTAAGATTGAATCCATCCAAGGCTAATTATTTTCACCCTTAACCCCTCCCTGAACTGCTATGGCAACAAAGAAAGGCGGCGGAACGTCCTCGAACGGCCGCGATTCCAACTCCAAGCGACTCGGCGTTAAGCTCTACGGTGGCCAATTCGCCACCGCAGGCTCAATCCTTCTCCGTCAACGCGGTACACGCATGCGTGCAGGCCGTAACGTTGGCATGGGCCGCGACCACACCCTCTTCGCTCTCTCCGAGGGCATCGTGAAGTGGGATCGTGAGCACCGCAGCGTGCAGATTGTCCCTAAAGCCTAATCGGCCTTAGCCCCAAAGAAAAACCCCGTCACTCGATGGGGTTTTTCTTTGGGTGAAATAATCCGAGCAACTTATTCGAAGTCGTAAATAACGACCTTCGTCCACATCGACTTACATTTTTCGACGAAGGCAAGATGGACAGGGTGGACTTGATAAACGTCGTGCGCCGCCATGCTTGGGAAGATAAGGTTGAGGCCGACCGAATACGTCCGGTCGATCACAGGACGATCGGTGGAAGAAGGCGTACCGATATGGCATTGGATAACCCCAGGGATGGTCGCCAAGGTATTCACCTGCACCCTGAAGTCAGTACGCTGGGCGTCAGTCAAATCAGGCTTAAGCCAGAACAGAACAACATGAGAGAGCATACTTAACCGTAGGTCCTGGCGTCGAGTCGGCGCAAGCCTGAGATGCTTTAGGCTTTAGTGCCGCAGGCTTTCGAGACAGAAAACCCTGTGGACCGTATCATTCCTCTCTTCCCTGAAGTACCTGCACCTGCCTGGGAGCAACTTCGTGCGATGGCTGTGCTGCACCGGGAGTGGAATGCCAAAGTAAATTTAGTCTCCCGCAAAGATATCGACGCACTTGAGTGGCACCACTACGCACCCTGCATTGCGGCCGTACGTATGCTGAAGCTTATGAAAGGGGCGCGTGTGGTTGACATAGGTACAGGTGGCGGATTCCCAGGACTCATCCTCGCGGTACTCTACCCGCAGGCCGAATTTACCCTAGTTGACTCCGTTGGCAAAAAAATCGCCTGCGTAAAAGACATCGTTGTCCGCATGGGGCTGAAGAATGTCGACGTGCGCAATGCGCGCGCCGAAACGATGCGCCACGAGCACGACTTCGTCACTGGCCGCGCAGTTGCGAGCATGCCCGAGTTTATTGCCAATACCAAACAGCTCGTACGCCGAGGTGAAAGAAATTCACTGCCGAACGGTATCCTTTACTGGCAGGGCGGTGATCCCGCAGCAGAGTTTGCGGGTATCGGGATTAAGCCGAGCCACAGCTTAGAGCTTCAACCCTTACTGAGCGGGGATGAGAAGTTCTTCGAAAAGCGAATTGTTCTGTACCGCGCCCAGGACCTGGTTCGGGCTAAAAAGCCCCCGACCCTCGAACAGAATCGTTGATGACACGACCCAACCTTGACCGTGGCGGGAGAGACGGCAGGGTTAGGGGAAGCATGTTGGCACAACTGCCATTAAACCCAGCAGGGGAGCGTCTACAGGCCCTCCTTGCGGAGCGTATTGTCTACTTAGACGGCGCCATGGGCACCATGCTTCAACAGCGTAAGCTCAGTGAGGCCGACTACCGCGGGGACATTCTTCGAAATCACCCTCGGGATTTAAAAGGTAACAACGACTTACTTGTACTGACACGCCCAGAAATCGTTGAGTCGATTCACCAAGCATACCTTGAAGCGGGATCAGACATTGTTGAAACCAACACCTTTAACGGCACTTCGATTGCGCAAGCCGACTATGAACTTACCCACCTTGTCCGTGAAATCAATCAAGCTGCGGTAGCTGTCGCTCGGCGTGCCTGCAAAACAGTCGAAGCCGCACAGCCAGGCAGAACTTGCTTCGTCGCTGGTGCCATCGGTCCAACCAATAAAACATTATCGATGGGTCGCGACGTGAGCGATCCAGGCAAGCGCGACATTACTTTCGATGAAGTCCGGGATGCGTATCGCGAACAAGTTGATGCCCTCTTGGATGCTGGGGTTGATATCCTTCTCTGCGAAACCGTTTTTGACGGCTTAGTACTCAAAGCCGCACTCGTCGCTATCGACGAAGCATTTGAAGCGCGCCAGTGCCGCGTGCCTTTAATGATTTCAGGTACGATTACGGATGCCTCAGGACGCACCCTCACCGGACAAACCGTCGAAGCCTTCTGGAATACAGTACGCCACGCGAACCCCCTCTCGGTGGGATTAAATTGCGCCTTGGGCGGAGCGCAGATGCGTCCACACATTGAAGAGCTCGCTCGAAAAAGTGATATAGCGGTCTCTTGTTACCCCAATGCAGGCTTACCCAACCCTCTATCCCCAACAGGATTCCCCGAAGGCCCTGAAGACACCGCGGCTATTCTCGAAACCTTTGCGCGTGATGGCTTAGTCAATGTTTTGGGCGGATGCTGTGGCACAACTCCCGATCACATTCGGGCCATTCGTCGACGCACTATAAACTGCAAGCCTCACACTCTCAGTCACCCTCCGGCGGCCTTGCGCCTCGCAGGACTTGAAGCCTTAAACCTGTCTGGTGGAGCCGCCTCATTTGTCAGTATTGGCGAGCGCACGAATGTTGCCGGTTCTAAAATTTTCCGTGAGCTAATCGAAGCGGGAAATTACGGCAAAGCGCTTACCGTTGCAAAACAGCAAGTGGAGAACGGGGCGGCCATTATCGATATCAACTTTGACGCCGGGCTTCTCGATGGGGTCGCCGCGATGCATAAATTCCTGAACTTAATCGCGGTTGAGCCTGATATCGCGCGCGTCCCTGTGATGATCGATTCTTCCAAATGGGAGATCCTCGAGGCAGGCCTGCGCTGCGTACAAGGTAAGCCAATCGTTAATTCGCTCTCGCTGAAAGAGGGCGAAGCTGAGCTCATTCGCCGCGCACGTGTCTGCCGTCAATACGGCGCAGCCATTGTTGTCATGGCCTTCGACGAAAAAGGACAGGCCGCGACCTTTGAGGAAAAAGTGCGCATCTCGGAGCGCGCCTACAAAGTACTCACCGAGAAGGCGGGCTTTGACGCTCAGGATATTATCTTTGATGCAAATATCCTGACTGTCGGCACGGGTATTAAGGAGCATGAAAACTATGCCGTCGATTTCATCCAGGCTGTTCGCGAAATCAAAAAGCGTTGCCCCGGTGTACGCACGTCCGGCGGCCTTTCGAATGTATCCTTTGCTTTCCAAGGAAACAATCGTGTACGCGAAGCGATGCACACGGTCTTCCTTTACCACGCAATCGCAGCTGGGCTCGACATGGCCATCGTCAACGCAGGCATGCTCGAGGTCTACGAAGAGATTGATCCTGAACTGCGCACCTTAGTTGAAGACGTCATCCTCAACCGACGTCCGGATGCCACTGACCGACTCGTTGAGGCCGCTGCACGTTTTGCAAAAAACCGCGTTGAAGCTGGTCCGAGTGATGCAGACGCCTGGCGCTCATTGTCCGTCGCCGAACGCCTGAAGCATGCCCTCGTTAAAGGTGAATCGAAGCACATCAAGGAAGACACCCTGGAAGCGCTTGAAGAACTTAAGCGCCCGATCGAAGTCATCGAAGGCCCCTTGATGGCCGGCATGCGCGTGGTGGGTGACCTCTTTGGTGCTGGAAAAATGTTCCTTCCGCAGGTCGTTAAGTCGGCACGCGTGATGAAGGCGGCTGTCGGCACACTCGAGCCAGCACTCTTAGCCGAAAAGACTGCGGGCGCGAAACGCGGCACATTCCTGATTGCGACCGTCAAAGGCGACGTTCACGACATTGGCAAAAATATCGTGGGCGTGGTTCTGTCCTGCAACAACTACAACGTTATCGATTTAGGCGTGATGGTTCCGGCCGAAAAGATTGTGGAAGAAGCCATACGGACGTCCGCTGATTTTATTGGCCTATCGGGACTCATCACACCTTCGCTCGAAGAAATGATGAGTGTGGCTGACGCCCTCGGTCGCGCAGGCATTCAAAAGCCTCTTTTAATTGGCGGGGCGACGACGTCACGCGAACATACCGCGATTAAAATTGCGGGCCGCTACGCCGGGCCAGTCGTCCATGTCGCGGACGCGTCACTGGTCACATCTGTCTGTTCAGACCTCGGTTCAGCCGAACGTCGCGATGCCTACGTTGCAAAGCTGACGGCGACACAAACGAAAGTCCGCGATGACTACGAAAAGCGCACACCGGCTGCCAGTGTTCCTCTGTCCATTGCGCGCACTAAACCGCTTATTCCTAAAGGAAAGCAGCCTGGCGCCCCGCTGAAACCAGGCGTAACCGTCTTTGATTCCATTGATGCGCGTGCGGTTGCTGAAATCATCGACTGGACACCGTTCTTTATTACCTGGGGCTTAAAAGGTGCCTACCCTCAAATTCTTAACTCCAAGCAATGCGGCGAACAGGCACGTAAGCTTTTTGACGATGCCCGCCTCGAACTCGAAGACTTAATCGTCAATCAACGCGTGCATTTACGCGGTGTCGCTGGCATCTGGCCTGCGCGCCGAATCACCGATGACGTCGCTGTGTTCAAGGATGCTGGCCAGTCAGCACCCCTTGGCTCATTCCACTTCTTACGCGATCAAGCCGTTCGGCCGAACACTGATCGCTCGCGCTCCTTAGCTGACCTTATTTCAGATCAACCCGGCGACCACATCGGCGCCTTCGCGGTTACCGCCGGACATGAAATCGATGCCTATGCGAAATCATTCAAAGAAAAAGACCCTTACCGAGAAATTCTTATTCAGGCGATTGCTGACAGGCTTGCAGAGGGTTGTGCGGAATGGCTCCACCGCGAAGTACGCACACGTCTTTGGGGTTATGCTCCCGACGAAAAACTGAGCGTTAATGAGCTCATCGATGAGTCCTATGCCGGCCGACGTCCCGCTGCCGGCTACCCAGCCTGCCCCGAACACACTGAAAAAGCACTCATCTGGGAACTGTTAGATGCAGCCAAGAATACTGGCTGCACGCTGACGGAATCTTACGCCATGAACCCAGCGGCCTCGGTTTCAGGACTCTATTTCGGACACCCAGGATCTATTTACTTCGACGTCGACACCTTGCAGCGCGATCAAATTGAAGACTATGCGAAACGCAAAGGATGGACAGTGGCAGAGACTGAGCGCTGGCTGAGTTCTGTTTTGGGTTACAAAACATGAGCAACTTAG
>CAIYUD010000129.1 GCA_903929325.1 uncultured Opitutia bacterium
GCGACTGCTGGGTTCATGTCACTTGGTGCCCTGTTTATTCGCCTTCTTCACGGCAGCTTTTTCAGCCGCTGCTTTTACTTTCTCATCCCATCCCTTTTCACCTGGCAACGGGAATGCCACGTTAGGGGTGTGTTCTTGTCGAAAAAGTTCTTCGGCCTTCTTTACTAACTCGGGGCGCTCGCTGGCAATATCACGCGCTTCGGCTGGGTCTTTTGCTAAATCATAAATTTCAATAGGCAGCGGCTTGTTGGTAACGATTTTTCGTTGGACGGCCTTCATGCGATTATTCCAGACAATCGCCTGCCACGTTTGCCCTTCGTGAAACTCGAAGAAGAGAAAGTCGTGAGCCGCATAGGTTCCTTTGCCAGTGAGGACCGGAACAAGGCTTGTTCCAGAGAGTCCTTTTGGTGGCGTAATGCCAGCAAGCTCGCAAGCAGTGGGGAAGAAATCCCAAGAAGCCGTTAAGGCATCTGTACGTTTACCTGGCGTAATTTTTCCAGGCCACCAAGCGATCTCAGCGGTACGAAAGCCACCTTCGTACGGAGAGCGCTTGTCGCCACGTAACCCACCGCGACCTTTAAAGTAATCAATCCCGTAACCGTAGGCGGGTTCTGTGCCATTGTCTGAGCAAAATATGAACAAAGTATTTTTATCGATACCGAGCTCTTTTAGGAGGTCCATGACTTTGCCTGCATCTGCGTCCAGCTTGCTAACCATGGCAGCGTAAAGGCGTGCAGCTTTAGGATTGGGGTTGTCAGAGAATTTATCTGCAAAAGGTGCCAGCATCTCCGGGGTGGCCTGGAGTTTTCCATGGGGCAGGGTGGTTGGGAGAAACAGGAAGAAGGGTTTTCCGGCTTTAACTTGAGCACGCGTCCATGTGAGTGCCTCGTTTGTGATACGTGTCGCTGCGTATTCTCCTTCTTGCAGGGGCACAGAATGGATAGCGCGACCTTCGTCGAGTGACTTCGGGAAGTATTCATGGGCATCCACTTGGTGGTTGTAGCCAAAAAATCGATCGAAGCCTTGGTCGGTTGCTTCCGAGCCAGAGCCCGGATAGCCGAGACCCCATTTTCCGAAACAACCTGTGGCGTAACCTGCAGACTTTAACGATTTCGCAATGGTGGGGATGTCTCGCGGCATGGGTTCCTGCCCATTGGGGTATTCTCTATTGGCGCGAATCGGAGCACGCCCCGTGTGCAGTCCAGTGATGAGTGCGCCGCGCGAGGGTGCGCAAACCGATGAGCCGCAATAGGCACGATCAAAGCACAGGCCTTCGCGTGCCATTTGGTCGAGTCGGGGCGTCGAGAATTTTGTCTGACCAAAAGCCCCGATTTCCGCGGGTCCAAGGTCATCGGCGAGAAGGATGACGATATTGGGTTTTTCTGCCCCCAGCCCCGTTAAGGAGAGTAGGCTAAATGCGAGAAGGCTTCGAAGCATTGGGGTGTTTTAAAGGACATTGAGTATCTCTACAAGTTCCACGATGCACTTGCGAAGTTCCTCTGGCGTGGCAGGGTAGGGGTGTGAGACTTGAAACCCGCCACGAACCCGTTGTTCCCCGTCACCATTTTTTTAGGCGCGTCGCAGTATATTCAATCGTTGCGATAGCCTTTCTTAGCTTGTCGCTATTTTTAGGCGTTTGCGGCTACCACTTTATTTGTGACCTGTCTTGGATCGATGCGTTGTTGGACGCCAGTATGATTCTTACAGGTATGGGTCCGGTTTCCCCAATGCGCACAGACGAGGCTAAGCTTTTTGCATCTGCTTACGCAGTTTTTAGTGGCGTCGCCTTTTTAACAACCGCTTCTATTTTATTAGCACCCGTCGTCCATCGATTGCTGCATAAGTTACATGTTGTAGAAAACCCCAAAGACTAACTCTATTCGTTATAAAGTATGGCCACCTCAACCGACGACGAAGTCCTCCAAATTTTCCGCGACTCGCGCGCATTACTTACGGGGCACTTTGTTTTGCGCTCCGGCTTACATAGCGGTCACTTCTTTCAATGCGCTCAGGTATGTCAGCACATGGACAAGGTTACGCGCCTAATTGAACTTCTGCGGACGAAACTGTCAGCTCATGGATGTCAGACGGTGCTTGCGCCCGCGATGGGAGGGTTGGTTGTCGGACAGGAGTTAGCTCGGCAATTAGGCGTGCGTTTTGTCTTTGCTGAAAAAGAGAATGATCGACTGGTTTTGCGCCGGAACTTCACCTTCGCTCCTGGCGAACGTGTCTTGATTGCTGAGGACGTGGTCACGCGTGGTGGACGTGCCCAAGAGTGCATTGATTTGTTAATTGCGGCTGGGGCTAAGCCGGTAGCCGTCGCAGCGCTCGTCGATCGCTCCAGCGGCCAGACGACTTTTAGTGTGCCTTTTATCCCTCTACTTTCCTTAAGTTTCCCGACGTATCCGGCAGATAAGATCCCGCCTGAGTTGGCTGCGATGCCTGCCACTAAGCCTGGAAGTTAAGGCTCTCCAGGCTCTGCCTGCGCCTTTCCGCTTAGGACTTATGGGGTGTGAATGGTTGATTTTCGCCCAACCTTGACCCGTTGCGGGGTCAGCCCTTAGTCAAAGGGGCTGTATGGACCGCAAAAATCTCACTCTGGGCATCCTCTGTCTCGTTGCCGCATTTGGTTTACTCTTTTGGAATAGTCATTCCGTCGAGCAAACTAAAGCTGCACATGCTACTTTGCCTGCGCCTGTAGCTACTCCAACTATCGCACCGGCTGTTGCGACTGTTCCTGTTGCGGCAGTGACTCCCTCGGTTGGGGAAGAGCAGCCCTCCAGTAAAGCGACAACTTTTGCGCTTCAGAATGACGTCCTGAACGTAAACATCACAACACGTGGCGGGTCCTTGGACACCGCAGCCCTAAAGCAACACCGCACGGCAGTCGGCTCACAAGAGTCCGTTACATTTAATAAGTTAGCGCCTGACGCAGCCCTCGAACTTTACCTACCAGATCCCGCTACCGCTAAGCCAACACCCGTACGCATCGCTTTCCATCCGCTCGCCTCATCTGCGGGTTGGACGCGTTTAGAAGGTACGCTTCCGGACGGTACGCGTATCGAGCGCAGTTATCGTCTGCGCCAGGGAGACTTTGGTCGTGGAGACAAAGATCCTTATGGCGTGGAATTCTCTGTCCGCATCACGCCGCCCGCAGGCAAGCCCGTACCCAAGTTCTGGATTTCTACAGGTACTTGGCAGCCAGAAATTGCTGACGTCGCGCACACCTTTCAGAGCGTGCTTGTTTCTGATGGAGCCGACATCGAACATTCAGGACTTTCTGATTTCACCGACAGCAATGGGTTCTTCGGTCTCTTCTCACACAAAGCTATTGCCGAAAGCCTGCTCGTTCCTGCAGTTGGACGCTCCCATGCTTGGGTGGCGTCAGCCAATCAGTACTTCGTAGCGAGTCTTTGCCCCGATGTGACTGCGCGCGGCCAACGCTCGGAAGCGCTGGTACTCCCAGTCGTACTTTCAGATGGTGCGCGCAGTGTGCGTGCGCTCGCTTCATGGGAAGGCCCTGTTGCCGCCGACGGATCTCGAACGCTCGATGGCGTGCTTTATGTCGGGCCCAAAGAGTACGGTCGTCTCTCGGCGCTTTCCGACGGCCAAGTAGACACTTTGCAATTTGTTAAGCTCCTCGGTTTTATTGGGATTGGTTGGATGGCTAAGCTCCTACTCGCAATCTTGGGCGGCGTTCACTGGCTCATTGATGGTGTTGGCGCTTGGGCTTGGGGTTTCGCAATCATCCTACTCACCTTGCTTTTAAAGTTAGTAACTTGGCCGCTGACGACCGCACAGCAACGTGCCGCCAAAAATATGGCTAAAGTCGCAGGCCCGATGAAGGCCTTGCAGGAAAAATATAAAAAAGATCCTGAGCGCCTTCAGAAGGAAATGCTTAAGCTCTACCAGGAGCACGGCGTAAACCC
>CAIYUD010000130.1 GCA_903929325.1 uncultured Opitutia bacterium
GGGGATAAGGTCAACGAGTTGGCGCGTGGAATAGCGAATGGCGCGAGCCAGGTTGTCTACAAAATGATATGTGCCTGTGTCGCCTTGCCTTTCACGCGCCAGAATGGCTCGACCCGAACGCTCGTTAGACGTGGCGCCTAGGCTCGAATCATATTGACCCGTTGTAGCTTTAATGTCGTCCGACGCGCCCATCTTGGCTTGAATCAAGCCGGTTTGGGCGAGCGGAGGCGGTGCGCGTTGCGGAAGCGGCAACGTATTGCCAGCACCGTCCGTTACGTCGGGATTGACCTCAAGATACGGCCAGTTGGTCGTGTTAGCAGTCTTCCACTGCTGCTCGTACCCTTCAAACTGACCGCCGTAGCCGATGAACGGAGCCTTGGGCGCGAGAGCCAGCATTTCGGCTTCCTGCGATACCCAGTAGTTGTACATACGCTGAGCGTCCTTGGCGTTACGCACAAGGCCAGAGATGTACACCTGTCCATCAACTTCAAATTCGTTGCCGATGACGCGAATGACGGGAATGAACTTGCCCGCCCAGTCGCGCTCCTCAAGGATTTCGTAGCCGTTCGTCTTCATCCACTTAACTTTGCGGACATCGACTTCGCGGGTACGGATCGGTTCCATGCCGACCATTTCAAACTGCTTGGCTTCCGGCGAACCCTCAAACGCGGTCTGGTTGCCGGGATACAGGTTCAGCGTCTGCTTTTCGTGCTGAATGTAAAAGTATTCAGCGATGCGGACGGTGTTCTCGTCAATCCACTGCGAGATGGACGAATCGCCCACGCCCTGCGCCATGATTGAGGAGATCGGCTGCGCGTCGGGGAACATCCGCTCGTATTCTTCCCGAGGAATGTCCTCGGTAACGAAACACCACTCGGCATCCTCACCGCACGGGTCTTGGATGGTGGGGTCTATGTAGACGCTAAACGAGTTACGGATACGGGCAATACGCACGTCCTGGTCAAACGTGTTGTCGTCGCAATATTCGGTGAGCAGGCGGAAGTAACCCTCGCCATATGTTACTTGGTTCTCGCACGCCGTGTCGTAGGCTACGTCGGCATTTGAGATGTACTCAATGTGCCGCACCATGCCGTCGAACACTTCTGCCACTTCGATGTCGGCAGCGTCGTCGACCGGAATAACTTTACCCGCAGGGCGGTTCTGGCGCTGATCGTTAGTCACCTGCCGGACGTGCTGCGGGAGCTTGTTAATCGTGAGGCACGGGCGCGCATTAATCGTCTGACCCTGCACTGAACCACGAGTGGCAAGCACGTCCGCCGGCCATTGCCACTGATTGTCGGGAGAACCTGCCATAAAGCGCAGGTCGTCCAGTTCGTCTTCTCGGCTATCCGAATAAGCCCCCAAGGCCATCGTCAATCGGTGACGAGCCTGCGCCAGAATGTCGGCAGGGTCTTTGCCCCCACGCCTAGTGGGCGTGTTAGCAACCTTTGCCGCGCCTGCTATGCCTGTGGGGTCTTTAGCCATAATTTACTTAAACTTGCGAGCGATTGCGCGGACGTTCAGTTTAGCGGGAATCGTGCCGTGCAAATCCTTGTGATTCGTCGGCTTGTTACGATCCGGCATACCGCCGTTGCTAACCTTCGATTCGCGGGAATTCAACTTCTTGATCGGGTCGATCGTTTTCATTTGCGCTTACCTTTTTTTGCTGCTGCTTTTCGCTTTACGCTGTACGCGATTGCGACTGCTTGTTTGACCGGCTTTCCGGCTTTCACTTCCGCTCCGACGTTTTTTCGGAACGCGGACTTGCTCGATGACTTCACTAGGGGCATAACTATCGTCCTTTGGTTGCGGAAATGCAGAA